>JAIRXV010000501.1 GCA_031268115.1 Bifidobacteriaceae bacterium | reverse complement strand
CGCAGCCCTGTCCGGGTCCGCCCCGCTGACCGCTCCAGGAATGCGATTAGTAGCGCCGCTTCTTGCGGAAGGGAGTACCGCGGACCCACCGGTGGGACGCCATCGTCCGTGGGTGTGCGACCGAAGCCAACCGCCGCCACCGGCACGTTGAGTTCGGCTGCCTCCCCGGCCACCGCGACCGGCATGTCATAGCCGCACAACACCGCCGATGGCGGCGGGATCGCCCCTGGCAACTCCGCCACCGTCAGACGGACGCCGGCGTCTTGTGCCAGGGCGCCGACCGAGGCGATCAGACGGTCGTCGCGGGTCAGCAGCAAGACGGGGCGAGTTGAGGTCACGTGGTTCACCCGTCTAGGGTGCTCCACGGGGGCCCTTCCCCGCTGGCGAGCAGTGCTGGGCCTGTGGATGACGGGCGTCTCTTCCGCCGTGGCCAGCCCCCACGAGGGGTTGCGGCAAACCCACTTCCAAGGTAGATTGATTTGATCTGTGCTTGTTCATCCCTATCTATCTCTTGGCGAAGACCGCTTGGAAACCAGCGGAACTTATGATAGAAAGGAACCCTCATAAGCAACGGGCGGACAGGAACCCACGTACGACCAGCCCACGCAAAGGGCGAGCCGGCGGACCACTCCCGCAGCGGCATTGAATTGCGCGCTTGATAACCTGTCCGCGCGTTGTTTTGCTTTCTTTTGCATTTCGCCAGGAGTCCTCGGGCTTTTCACGCCCGATTCCAAGGTATCCGGCGGGAGCATCGCACCGATTGTTCGCGCGCCAACCCCCGCCATGACCGCTCCAGTCACGGGCGAGCCCGGCGCCGCGGCGGACAAAGTGCCCACCTGGGGTGACTGCCCGACCCGACCAGCGCTAGCCTCTGGGGGTGGCGAGTACCGCTCAACCCGGTTGCGCCACGCCGAAAGGGGTAGTCAACATGGCGAACCGACCAATACGCGAACTCGCGGGCGACGTACAAGACGACGTGACCGCCATCGTCGGCGATATCACCACCCTCGCCAAGGCCGAGCTGCGTCGCGATGGCAGCAAACTTGGGGTGGGCCTCGCCGCGTTCGCGGCAGCGGCGGGCGGCGTGATCCTGGCGCTGATCCTGTTGAGTATCGTCATCGCGGAGGTGCTGGTCGCCCTGGGTTTGATGCCCTGGGCCGCCTACCTCATCGACGTGGGAATCGTGCTGCTGATCGCCGGGGCGCTCGTCCTCGTGGGCAAGACCGCATTCGGCAAAGTAACCGGACCCACACGAACCTTAAGCGCGGTGCGCGGGCTTCTGACCGCCATCGGCGGGCGCAACCCGGCCGAGGCGGGCGCCGGCCCACTACCCACCGAATCCCCTGAGGCCATCGCCTGAGGCCCGGCTCCCCACCTCGATCGATGGACGGCGCGTTGGGCGGTGGCACAGACTTTTCCGCGGCGCTGATCCCGGGAGCCTGGACGCACCGATTTGTCAGCGCCGGCGGCTGCCGGTTCCATGTCGCCGAGGCCGGGCCTTCCGGACTGGAACACCGACTCGTTGTGCTGGTGCATGGGTTCGGCCAGTTTTGGTGGGCATGGCGCCACCAACTAGCGGCCCTCGGAGACGCCGGCTACCGTGCCGTTGCCCTCGACCTGCGCGGCTACGCCGCCTCAGACAAGCCGCCGAGCGGTTACTCGCTGCCCGATTTGGCGGACGACCTGGCCGCAATCATCGGATCCTTAGGTGCTGCCCGCGCCGTGGTAATCGGCCAAGGTATAGGCGGCCTCGTGGCATGGACGATGACGGCGACCCACCCAGACGTATTGGCGGCAGTCGGGGTAATCGACGCGCCGCATCCGGCAGCGTCATACATCCGAGGTAGGTTCGCGGCCTCACCGCTCGCAGCGGCACAACTGGGGTTGCTCAAGACACCGCTGTTGGGTGAGCAGGCCATCAAACAAGGCGACCTCATTGGACATCTCCTGCGGACTTGGAGTGCTCCGGGCTGGCCAAGTGTCGAGGAACTCGACCTCTACCGCGCCATGATGCGAGTACCTTTCGCCGCAACCAAAGCGTTAGAACAAATGAAGTGGGCGATGGGACTGGTTGCGGGAGCCAGCCGGCGAAAGTTCGAGGCCCAGTTCGAGGCGCCGCCCACACTTCCGGTGCTGAACCTGCAAGGGGCGGCGGACCGCCTGATCCGCTCAAGCGCCGTACCTGTCCCGAAGCGCGGCGGGCCGCGCTATGAGTCCTATCTGCTTCCTGGGGTCGGGCATTTCGTTCCGGAGGAAGCGCCGGATACTTGCACCGAACTCTTGCTTGGTTGGCTCGCGCGCACGCCGCGGTGAACGGCCGCTAAGAGGCTTGTTAGGAACTCCCCGCGAACGCGGCAGGTCACACGCCAACGAAGGGCGCCGAATGCGGAGCCTCTGGCGAGCCTCCAAACGCTGCTTCGCCCAAGCGGACGCACGCTGGGCGCTCCAGGCACGAGCGAGGGGGCCGGCGGAAGACACCGGGTTCACGACCCGGGCAGGCGGGAGGCGGCACGGGGAGACCAAGACACGACGGGCCGCAGCTGGCCCGCTAACAGCTGCCGCGTTTCAACCGGTCAGCGCTTTGTGCTGACCGGTCGACGCGTTTGGAGGCCGCTTTATCGGCTGGCCTCCTAGGCACCGAACTTGTGGGCCGATGGGCACAGCAGGACGACCGCACATTCGTCGCAGGCCGGGCGTTTGGCGTGACACACGTAGCGTCCCTGAAAGACCAACCGGTGGGACGCCATCGTCCACAGGTCGTCGGGAAACAGGGCGGTGAGTTCCGACTCGATCGCGGCGGGGTCCCTCGTGTCAACCCAACCAAGGCGGTTGGCGAGCCGTGTGACGTGCGTATCCACCGGAAAGCCGGGGACGGCGAAGGCGTTGCCGAGCACAACATTGGCCGTCTTTCGGCCAACTCCAGGCATCGTGACCAGTTCGTCCATGCTGGCGGGCACCTCGCCGTCAAACCGTTCGAGCAACGCGCTCCCGATACCCCGCAGTGCTCGGGCCTTTTGGCGGAAAAAGCCCGTCGGTCTGACTGTCGTTTCCAAATCCGCAAGGTCGGCCTCAGCAAGGTGGCGGGCGTCCGGATAGCGCGCGAACAAGACGGGCGTAACGGTGTTGACCTGCCGATCAGTGGTCTGGGCGGATAAGACGGTCGCGATGAGCAACTGAAACGGGTTGGCGAAATCGAGTTCGCAGTGGGCGTCCGGGAACGCCTCGGTCAGAAGCCGGTCGATCTGGCGGGCACGCCGGACCCGCGCCGCCCGGGACTCGCGGCTCGGGCGTAGGCCGGCAGCTGTGGACATAGCGGTAAGACTATAGGGACTAGGGCCCGAGAATCGGGATTGGCCAGCACCGCTATAATCGTTGGGTTAGCCGATCGAGTGGGGCCCCGACGTTCCTTCGGCTCCTGTATTGCTTTGCATAGTCTTGTAACCCCATACCAAGGCGGTTTGATCATGGACATCAGTCTGATCGACGATGCTCCCCTGTTCGCGGGCATTGATCCTGAAGAGCGGGCGGATCTCCTCGCGGCGACCACCGTCACGCGCCTGAGTCGCGGTGACGTGCTGTTTCACCAAGGAGACACCGGGGACACCTTCTACATCGTCGCAACCGGGAAACTGAAACTGGGTTGGCGCGCGGCCGACGGCCGCGAGAGCTTGATCGCTATTCTCGGACCAGGGGAAATGATCGGAGAACTGACGCTCTTCGACCCCGGGCCTCGTACCGCGACCGCCGTGGCCGTTTCCGACACGGAGTTGTCTACTTTGTCACACTCACAGTTGACGGCCGAGATCGGGCGGCATCCGGAAGTGGCCACGCACCTTCTCTCGGCGCTAGCGCACCGATTGCGGCGCACCAACGAGATCATCGGCGACTTGGTGTTCTGCGACGTGCCGGGCAGGGTGGCACGGACAATCCTCGATCTCGCGAGCCGGTTCGGGACACCGCAGGGGCGCGGCACGTACGTGCGCCACGACCTGACCCAAGAAGAGTTGGCGCAACTCGTCGGAGCCTCCCGCGAGACCGTCAACAAGGCGTTGTCCGGCTTCGCTCAGCGCGGCTGGATCCGGCTTGAAGGGCGAGCCCTCTCCGTGTTGGACATGGAGCGCATGCGCCGCCGCGCCAGGTAAGGGCAGGTCTTCCTACACCGGGCCAGGCAGAACACACCGACACCGAATTCGCCGGTGCGCCAGACACCGCTGGGCAGTGTGCGTGCCCCTCACAGCCTCGGGCGTTTGAAGTACGCCACAAGCCCGCCGCCATCGGACACGGTAGCCACTACTGCCACCAGTTCCCAGCCCTCCGCCCCGAAGTTGTCCAGGATCGCCTTGGTGTTGTGGATGAGCAGTGGCGCTGTGAGGTACTCCCATTGGGTCATCGCCCAAGTATGCCCCCCTGCCCCAAGACGAAAGCCGCGTCCTTCACGCTTTGTCCGCGGGCACGCGCCGCAACCACCGCCTCCGCCTCGTATCATGGCCGTCATGCCAGACCGACGCGGACGCTTTGCCAAGCTCATAGCCAAGACCGCCACCAAGTGGATTGCCGGTATCGCCACCTTCGCTGCCATCTCTGTGGTAGGGGGCGTGGTCGCCTCGGCCATGGTACTGCCAGGGGTACAGGTGTTCCAGGGAGCCACCGAGAAAGCGACAGAGGCGTTCGACTCACTGCCGGAAGAGCTCGGTGTCGACGATGTCGCCCAAAGCTCCCATATCTATTCCGCAGACGGCCGGCTCCTTGCGACCTACTATGAAGAAAACCGAATCGTGGTGCCGCTGTCCGATATCTCCCAGCACATGCAGGACGCCATCATCGCTCTCGAAGACAAGCGGTTCTGGGAGCACGGCGGAATCGATTTGACAGGCATGGCGCGCGCCGTGGTCAACAACATGGGCGATTCGAACGAAATTCAAGGCGCATCCACACTCTCGCAGCAATACGTCAAGAACGTCCTGGTGGAACGCGCCGCATCCACCGGCAACGTCGAAGAAATCCGCAAGGCCACCGAAGTCAGCGCGTCGCGCAAACTGCGCGAAGCCAAGCTGGCCATCGCGCTGGAAAACGAGATAGGCAAAGAAAAGGTCCTCGAAGGCTACCTGAACATCGCACAGCTCGGTGCTTCCCTCTACGGAGTCGAAGCCGCGGCCCGCTACTACTTCGGGGGCATCAGCGCTAAAGACCTGAATATCGTCCAGGCAGCGACGATCGCCGCAATCGCCAATTCGCCCAACAAATTCGACCCATCCCTACACCCGGAAGAGAACGAAGACAGGCGCAACATCGCGCTCTTGACCATGCGCAACGAAGGCTACATTACCCAAGCGGAATACGACGCAGCCAAGTCCCAGCCGGTGGAATCGACGTTGGATATCACCGAAGTCACTACCGGTTGCAGCGGCGCCAACCGAATCGCCGGCTCAGCATACTACTGCGACTACGTCGTTTCTGTGATACGCAACAGCCCCGAGTTTGGCGCGAGCCCCGAAGAGCGGATCAAACTGCTCA
>JAIRXV010000499.1 GCA_031268115.1 Bifidobacteriaceae bacterium | reverse complement strand
GGGGTCACTGTGGCCGGCGAGCGGGATATTTTGGGCATCTGGGCCGGCAATGATTCCGGCGAGGGCGCGAAGTACTGGCTCGCCGTCTTGACGGAGTTGAAGAACCGGGGCGTCCAGGACATCCTGATCCTTGTTTGCGATGGGTTGAAGGGGCTGCCGGACGCGGTGCGGGCGGTGTGGGAGCGCACGACCGTTCAGACGTGCGTCATCCATCTGCTGCGCAACACGTTCAAGTACGCCGCCCGGCAGGACTGGGACGCCATCGCCAAGGGCATCCGGCCGGTCTACACCGCGCCTACTCCGCAGGCCGCCGACGACAGATTCGAGGAGTTCACCGGCAAGTGGGGCGGCAAGTACCCGGCCGTCATCAAGCTGTGGCGTTCGGCATGGGAGGAGTTCACGCCGTTCCTGGACTGGGACGTCGAGATCCGACGGATCATCTGCACGACGAACGCCATCGAGTCGCTCAACGCCCGCTACCGGCGCGCCGTGAACGCCCGCGGTCATTTCCCCAACGACACCGCGGCGCTAAAATGCCTGTATCTGGTAACCCGATCCCTCGACCCCACGGGGAAAGGCAGGGCCAGGTGGGTAACCCGGTGGAAGGCGGCCCTGAACGCCTTCGCCATCACCTTCGACGGGCGCATCAACCCGGCGGAGAACAACTAAAAATGAAACACCGCCAGACCACCAACCCACCGTTATTGGGATACACCCCGTTCGCTGGCTACGCTGAACGGCACGCTGCGCGCGTGACCCGGATGATTGTCATTGTTGGAGAGTCACCAGCGCCCGGACGGCTCTATCGGTGAGGCGCTGCGTCCGTTCCTGGACAAGGAAGAGATCGGAGCCTGAGCGCCCACGCGAGCCAATGAGAAGGTTGATCATCATGGCTTTTCTCCCGATAACACTTTGAGCACGCAAAAACCCACCACTGAATTGCCACCACATGGTGTGTATGTCTGTGACGCGACTTGAGACGCGGCGATCTTGGCTGAAAAAATTAGAGCAGGTTGTTGGAAGTTGCGCTACTGTAGCTCCATGAACACTGCGTCAGAGCGATATGATCGCATAGTTCTCCAAGCGATTAAAGAACTCACTGACCCACCTGCGGCAAGAGTGGATTTATCGGTCGTCGTTGCCAAGACTCAGTTGCCGCGTCAAATGGTTCGAGAAATCATAAAAGACCTGAGTCCCAACTACGTTATTGCGGTAGTCACAGACCAAAGGCTTGGTGGACCCGCTGACTACCGGATTCTGGGTTTGACAGCAGAAGGGCGCCAAGTCGTTGCATGACCTACAACGCTTCGAAAGGAAGCCACCATCATGAGCAAGAAACACTCGGCAGTAGCTGTTATTTTGGTCGCAGCCACACTCGCGCTGACTGGCTGTGGTCCCGGTGGCGACTCGGCAGGGGACAATGCGGCGTTGTCAACTTTCGTTAGTCTCGCTGACCTTGAGGATGCCTATGTGAACGCCGGGGGAACCTGCGCCGACCATAAAGCCGGACTTACTGGCTTGGGGAACCTCCCTGCAGCAGCAGTGGCTGCATTCTGTGACCACGCTCTACTTGTCTTCTTCCCCGACGCAAGCGAGGTAGTCGGCTACGTAGCAAGTCAGAAGGCTAACGAACTAATCCCCAACGCGGTAGTGACTGTCGGTGGTAACTGGGTCATCACCAGCTCCGGTCCTAGCTCGGCTGCCAACGCCCTCGGCGGCGAACGGGCTTGATATTCGCCCAGAATGACCCAACTAGTGAGGGGTCTGGTAGATGTAAAGACTCCGGGTCGATCTCGCCTTAAAATACACGAGGTGGGGTGCTGTGGTTTCTGTTTCCCAGGAAGTCTACTTATGGATTGAAACCATTATCCAGTCGACTGCTGCTGGCCACAGTTTAGGTGTATGGTGATGTGTAAGGAGATGCACCATGCGGACGAATATCGATATCGAAGAGCAGGTGATGGCCGAGGCCATCGAGTTGTCTGGGTTGCGGACCAAACGGGCGGTTGTGGATCAGGCTTTGCGTGAGTTTGTCGCCCGGCGGCGCAGGCTTGACTTACGCGATCTGGCTGGCAAGGTGCGTTTCAGCGAGGGGTACGACTATAAGGAGCTGCGTGAGGGGCAGCGGTGATTCTGGTTGACTCATCTGTGCTGATCCCGTTTCTCGCCGGCAGGGACAATCCAGCCGTGCGGGTGCTGCATCAGATACTCGCTGAGGATGTGCCGTATGCGATCTGCCCGTATGTGTATCAGGAGGTTCTGCAAGGCGTGGCGGATGAGGCGGGTTATCGCAGGTTGAAGGCTTACCTGGACACCCAGGAGTGCCTGTGGCTCGCATCGTCCTTGGAGACATTCGCGGATGCGTCGCGGTTGTATTGGAGGCTGCGCCGAGCGGGGGTGACGGTGCGCAGCACCATTGACGTCCTGATCGCGCGTACGGCTATCGAGCACCACGCGCTGTTGCTGCACGCTGACCGAGATTTCGATTTGATCGCCGCCCACACGCCTGAATTGCGCGTCTATCCGACCCAAACGGGTGAAGCAGGTTGACTGGCGTATGGTCAGTATGAAGACCCCGGAACGATCCCCGCTTTGAAACACTAGATGGATCGCCGGGTATCGGCGTCGAGTTAGGAGACGCGGATGCCGGTGGTGTCCTCGCTCCAGCCGTCTAGGTATTCGCAGACCGGCCTGGCGTGGTGGGAGTCAGTCTGGGCCATCGGCAATTGGGCGACCTGCTTGCCGTTCGCGTCGGGTAATCCGGCCTTGGCGGATAAGCGTCCGATAACAATGCGATGACGAATGCGGAACGGCCTTGGGATGAGGCTGCCAGCGGGGAATAATGGCCCTAGCCCCATGCGATAGGCACGGCCTTACCCCGAAGGACCAGACGCGATGAAAACTGTTTCCCGCCGCAGATGGCTCGCCGCCATCGCCCCCGCCGCCGTCGCGGTTTCCCTCCTCTTCACCGGGTGCGCCGGAGGTGACAGCAGCGTAGCTCAGGCTCCCGCAGATTCTGGGGGCGCGCCCGCCGAACCGCAACCTGGGCAACCCGAGCAATCCGAGCGCAAGTTGGCCCGTACGGCGATGCTGAACCTTGTCGTGGAGGATGTCGGCAAAGCGGCCACTGACTTGAAGCAGGCAGTCGCCAGTCTCAACGGCCTCGTCACTTCCGAGGACATTGACTTGCCGACGCCGGAGGATTCGTCGGGCAGCGCGGAGATCGTGGTCAGTGTGCCTGCCGACCAGCTCGACGCCGCCATAGACCGTCTCTCCGAGCTAGGCGAAGTGAAAGGCCGGACGATCCAAACCGTAGACGTCACCGACCAAGTGGTCGATATCGACTCGCGGGTAAAAACGATGCGGGAGTCGATCTCACGCCTCCAAGAGTTGATCTCGCGGGCTGGATCGGTCTCGGACATCGCCGCTGTCGAACGCGAACTCACCGAACGGCAGGCGAACCTGGAATCCCTGCTCGCGCAGCAGGCCGCTTTGAGCCAGCGGGTGGACGAGTCGCTCATCTCCGTATCCATGTGGACGCCATCGACCAAGCAGGCACCCACGCAATCCGGGTTCCTCGCCGGTCTCCAAGCTGGCTGGGAAAGCATGATCGCCTTGGGCAAAACTGCGGCGACGGTGTTTGGCGCGCTTCTGCCGTACCTCGTCCTCGCGGTGGTCATCGGCGTCCCGGTCTTCTTCTTGCGTAGGCTTTGGCGGCGCAAGCACCCCAAACTGCCTCCCGCAGTTGGTAGACCAGCCCACTACGCGCCATACCCGGTCCCCGTTCCGACGGCCCCCGTTCCGACGGCCCCCGCTCCGACGGTCCCCGTTCCGAGAGTCCCCGCCGCGACTGCCTCCGCTGCGGCAGCCCCTGTTCCGACTGCCCCCGCATCTGCTCCAGCTGCTGCTGTCCCTGCTCCAGCTGCCCCCGCTCCAGCGCGGCAGCCCCCGCCCGAGGTTGAAAAAACCGAAGAGCAGGCGAACGAGAACTGAGGCGATTTGGAGTTGCCCTTCCAATCCCTTGAGGTCGCCTCAAGGTGGCTTGGGGATGGGTGCCGTCCGCAGGCACCAACCGTCATGGCTGGGTGCTCCAGCCAGGGCAAACCCGAGATCAGAGCAGGTCGTTGATGACTATTACTTGTTCGCGGTCGGGGCCTACGCCTATGCCGGAGATTCGGGTGCCGGTTAGTTCTTCGAGGCGGCGCACGTAGGCTTGGGTGTTGCGGGGCAGGTCGGAGAAGGTGCGGGCGCCGGTGATGTCTTCGCTCCAGCCGTCTAGGTATTCGTAGACCGGTGTGGCGTGGTGGAAGTCGGTCTGGGTCATTGGCAATTGGGCGGTGCGCTCGCCGTTGATGTCGTAGGCGGTGCAGACCGGGATGCGGTCCCAGCCGGTGAGCACGTCCAGCTTGGTGAGGAAGGTGTCGGTGAAGCCGTTGACCATGCAGGCGTCCTCGACGACCAGCGCGTCGAACCAGCCGCAACGGCGGGGGCGTCCGGTGGTGGTGCCGTATTCGTCGCCGTCGATGCGCAATTTCTCGCCGTCGGCGTCGAGCAATTCGGTCGGGAACGGGCCTTCCCCGACTCTGGTGGTGTAGGCCTTCATGATGCCGATGGCCCGGTCTATCCTTCGCGGCCCGACTCCGGCCCCGGTGCAAGCCCCAGCGGCGATCGGGTTGGACGAGGTGACGTAGGGATACGTCCCGTGGTCAACGTCCAAATGATGGGCCTGCGCCCCTTCAAAAAGGACGACCTTGCCCTGGTCCAGCGCGTCGTTGAGCACCCGGGAGGTGTTGGCCACCATCGGGCGCAGCCGTTCCGCGTGGCTGAGCAGCCGGTCGCTTATCTCATCGGAAGAGATGGCGGCACGGTTGTAGATTTTGAGCAGGAGTTGGTTCTTCTGTTCCAGCGCGGCAGACACCTTCTGGCGCAGGATCGACTCGTCGAACAAGTCCTGCACCCGGATGCCCAGCCGATTCACCTTGTCGGAATACGCCGGGCCGACGCCGCGCCCGGTGGTGCCGATCTTGCGCTTGCCGAGGAAACGCTCAGTCACCCGGTCAATCAGTTGGTGGTAACCGGCGATGATGTGGGCGTTGGCGGAGACCAAGAGCTTGGAAGTGTCCACCCCACGCGCTTCCAAGAGGTCAATCTCTTCGAATAACACGTCTAGGTCCACCACGACCCCGTTGCCGATCACCGGTGTCGAATCATTCAGAATCCCGGACGGAAGCAGGTGCAGCGCATATTTCTCCCCATTCACCACCAGGGTGTGTCCGGCATTGTTGCCGCCCGAATAGCGAACGGTGTAATCAACCCGGTCACCCAAAGTGTCAACGGCTTTGCCCTTGCCTTCGTCGCCCCACTGAGCGCCGACCACAACTATTCCTGGCATTTCTCTCCGCCTGAAAATCATGAAAGCCCGTGGCTTCTGCCACCGGGCTACTGCCAAGGCATTTTAGCGCATCGCGGCGCTGAATGCCCGATTCGCCTAGTCA
Source organism: Bifidobacteriaceae bacterium (assembly GCA_031268115.1). Taxonomy (GTDB): domain Bacteria; phylum Actinomycetota; class Actinomycetes; order Actinomycetales; family WQXJ01; genus JAIRRT01. Next base: position 334 of record JAIRXV010000499.1, on the reverse strand, counting down.
GACGCGGGAATACGCCGCCAGCGCCGCCTCAAGGAAACCGGTCAGATCGCCGGACTCGCCGTCGCGGGCACCCAGGCCGACCACCAATGGGGGAGCCGAGGGGTGCAATTCCACTGCCTTGAAGCGGGCCAGCAGCGACGTTCCGGGCACAACCAAGCGGTAAAAGCTGCCATCTTCGCCCACCGCCACTGAACGGGCGGCGTTGAGATACCAACCGCGCCGGTCGGTTTTCACGCTTCTGCCCTCTAACGTCGTCGCCCGCAAATGCTCTGGGACGAGTCTGCGAGCCTTTGCGGCGGCGATGAAACGGTCAATGTGGGCGTGGGCGGCCACC
>JAIRXV010000475.1 GCA_031268115.1 Bifidobacteriaceae bacterium | reverse complement strand
CGGCTCCGGCCCAGCGCCGTTGGCGCCCAACCTGTCAAGGTGGCATCCATGAGCGCGTTCCCCCAGGTTCCCACCATTGTCAAGGCCCGCAACGGGGCAGATCTGCTGTCCGTGATTCCCCACCAAATCGGATTCGCACCCAGTGACAGCCTTGTCGTGGTCGCTTTGGCGGGCCCGCGGGGCCGGATAGGGGTGACCGCACGCCTCGATCTGGCCGATATCCGCCATCCGGTCCACGGGCCGGCGCTGGCGGAACACGTCGCGGGGGTGGTGGCGGACGACAACGCGAGAGGGGCCGTCATCGTCCGCTACGCGGGCCCAAACGATCCCCCTGTGCACCGGGATGCGCCGGTCCGCGCGTTCGCCGCGAGGATCCGAGAGCGGGTGGACTACATCGATGTGTGGGATGTGGGCAAGAGGAGCTATCAGCGCCACGACCCTGAGACTTGGCATCCGCGCGGCGAGGGTGGGTCGCTGGAACGCCTGCGTGAGACGATCCCGATGGCCGCCTACACGGCGCTCGGGTCCGCTCCGGCGGATTCGCGAGAGGCGGTGGCGGTCCTGCCGTCGGCCACGGACGAGGATATGCGCCGGGCGCGGCGCGCGGCGTCGCGGACGTGGGACCAGCGGACCCAAGCCGGTGGGCTCGGAGTGCGGTCGTGGCGGGAGCGGATGCTGGGCGTGTGGCGCGAAGCGTTTGGCCCGCTGTTTGAGGCGTTCGCCGAGGGGCGCAGGGTCCCCCGGACGGATCCGCGCGTCCTGGGAGCGATCGCAGCGGCGATGGGCGACGGAGTGGTGCGCGAGGCGATCTTGACCGTCATCGCCGGGGAAGACGATTTGGCGGATCGCGTTGTGGCGGACGGGCAGGACCGGGCCTCGGTAATGCGTCGACGCACGGTCCTCGACCCGAGGGGTGGGCCCACGGTCGACGAGGATCGCGGGGAGGCGGCCGAGATTCTGCTGACCCTGGCGGCCGTTCACGCCATCGCCCGGCGAAAGGGCCACCTGTTCGGTGGGCTCGCCTGGCTGGCCTGGGTGCGGGGTGACGGGGTGCGCGCCAAGATCGCCTGTGAACGGGCCGCGGCCTGCCCCGGCGACATCCCGTTGGCGGCAATCGTCTCGAACATGATGCAAGAGGCCATCTCGCCCAGGCGCCCAGCGCGGGCCATACGCCTCATGGGCGAGACGGGAAACGCCGCGTGACGCCATGAGCGAATCTGTTGGCGCATGTGGGAATGTGTGGGCGTCCCATAGGGTTTACCTCCACGTCGTGACCGCGCGGTGCTGTCTGGGTCGTGAATGAGGCGAGGACTCGTTACACTTTGAGGGCTCCCACCACAAAACCCACGTGACTTGCCCATGCGGGCAGGCGCCGAAGCCCCGGGCGTTGCGGTTGACCCCATGGTTAGAGCGTTGGCGAAACGCCAGCGCTCGGGAGACGAGGAAGGAAGGATGCGCGTGGCACAGGCCAAGACCTCAGCCAACAAGCCCGCCAAGGCTAACAGTTCCCCAACAGCCACTATCGCCCCCGAATCGGATTCGCCAAGCACTGACGCGCCGGCGAAGAGGACCGCGCGGCCGCGCTCGCGAGCCAAGAGCCCCGCAGCTAAAGCGGCCGCAACGGTGGCGATGGCCCCGGAGGCCGATGTCGAACCCACACCCCCCAAAGCAGCGCCTAAGCGCCCCAGGAAGTCCCGCGCCAAGGCCGCCAAGCCAGCCGAAACGGCTCCCCCGAACGGCGCCGACAGCGCGCGGGTAGGCGACGGCGAGGCAACTGTCGAAGTGGCCGTGGCGATCCAGATCGAGGAAGTCAAGGTCACTGTCGTGGAGGCCGTGGTGCTGGCCGATGACGGCGCCAAGGGACCGAAGTCGTCCACCGAGGGTGGCAGCGCGGCTTCGCCCAGCCCGGACGGTGCGGGCGCGACCGAAGGTGAGGAGGCCAGTCCGGACGAGGCCAAGGGGTTTGTGGTCTCCGATTCCGACGACGACGACGCCCCGGCCCAGCAGGTCCAAGTCGCCGGAGCAACCGCCGACCCGGTGAAGGACTACCTCAAGCAGATCGGCAAGGTCGCACTGCTAAACGCTGAGCAAGAGGTGGATTTGGCGAAACGGATCGAAGCCGGGTTGTTTGCGGAAGAGAAGCTCGCCATCAGCTCCGGGCTCGATCCGAAGCTGCGCCGTGAACTGGAATGGCTGGCGCACGATGGCCGCCAAGCCAAGAACCACCTGTTGGAGGCCAACCTACGTCTTGTCGTATCGCTAGCCAAGCGGTACACGGGTCGAGGGATGCTGTTCCTCGATTTGATCCAAGAAGGCAACCTTGGCCTGATCCGGGCCGTTGAGAAATTCGACTACACCAAGGGCTACAAGTTCTCCACCTATGCGACTTGGTGGATTCGCCAAGCGATCACACGGGCGATGGCGGACCAGGCCCGCACCATCCGCATCCCCGTCCACATGGTTGAAGTCATCAACAAGCTGGCGCGGGTTCAGCGGCAGATGCTTCAGGACCTGGGCCGGGAGCCGACACCCGAAGAGTTGGCGCGGGAACTGGATATGACCCCCGAGAAGGTTGTCGAGGTCCAAAAGTATGGGCGCGAGCCGATCTCGTTGGCCACGCCTCTGGGAGAGGATGGCGACAGCGAATTCGGCGACCTCATCGAGGATTCCGAAGCCGTGGTGCCCGCCGATGCCGTCAGTTTCACGTTGCTGCAAGAACAGCTTCACGCGGTGCTCGACACGCTTTCGGAGCGAGAGGCCGGCGTGGTTTCGATGCGCTTCGGGCTGACGGACGGTCAGCCCAAGACTTTGGATGAGATCGGCAAGGTCTACGGCGTGACGCGGGAGCGCATCCGTCAGATTGAGTCCAAGACGATGTCGAAGCTACGGCACCCCTCGCGCAGCCAAGTGTTGCGCGACTACCTCGAATAGTCAGCCGGGGTCGGGCGAAGGGGCGGACCGCGATAGCGGAAGGGTTCAGTCGGTCAGAATGAGATCGGTGAAGTCCTGAATGTCGAGGGCGGTTTCGTCCAATTGAGGCATGTGCGTCCTGCCGTGGTGCGCGCAGAACAGCAGTTCGCCGTTGCGTAGGATCACGCGAAGGTACGCTCGCGCGCCGCAACGGTCACAGCGGTCGGCCGCGGTCAGGACGGGGAAAAGGGTGGCGGATGTCATGTTGTTTGACAACCACGGGCCGGTGTGTTCTCTTCCAAGCATCGGCGGCGGTTCGCCAGCAGCGAAATCTCGGCACCTAAAGACTCCGGGGTCGCCTGGTGGGGCGCGCCGCAGGTTCCTGTCAGCGGTCGCAGATAGACTTCCCGCCGTGTCCACTCCTGCGGCCTACACCGCTCGCCATCTGTCCGTTCTTGAGGGCCTGGAGGCGGTGCGCAAGCGTCCGGGGATGTACATCGGTTCCACGGATGGGCGCGGGTTGATGCACTGCGCGTGGGAAATCATCGACAACGCGGTCGATGAAGCGCTGGCCGGCTTCGGGCACCGCATCGAGGTGACTCTTCACGGCGACAACTCAATCGAAGTGTCCGATGACGGACGCGGGATCCCCGTCGATATCGAACCGAAGACGGGACTCACCGGGGTCGAGGTGGTCTTCACCAAACTTCACGCCGGCGGCAAGTTCGGCGGTAGCTCTTACGGGGCCGCCGGGGGCCTACATGGGGTGGGGGCCAGCGTGGTCAACGCTCTGTCTGAGCGCCTCGATGTCGAGGTGGACCGTGGCGGCAAGACCCATCACATGAGCTTCCACCGCGGCGAACCGGGGCGATTCGCGAATGGCGGCCCCGACGTCGCGTTCACGCCGTTCATCGACCATTCGGAGCTGGACGTCATCGGCCGCGTCGCCAAAGGTGTCACCGGAACCAGGGTGCGCTACTGGGCCGACCCGCAGATTTTCCCCGCTTCGGCGGCGTTTTCGACGCAGGAGCTGCTCGAACGGGCTCGTCAAACGAGTTTTCTGGTGCCGGGCCTAACCATCGCCGTGCGGGATCTGCGCACCGAGACGCCGCCGGACGAACGGGAGCACGTTTTCGTCCATACGGGCGGCGCAACCGACTATGTCGAATACCTCGCACCCGATCCGGGCCTTCACGATCCTTGGAAGCTCGCCGGCAGCGGGACGTTCACCGAGACCGTTCAAGTGCTCGATTCACGCGGACATTTGGCGCCCAAGCAGGTCGAACGGACTTGCGACGTTGAGGTCGCGCTGCGGTGGGGCACGGGTTACGACACCGTGGTCCGTTCGTTCGTCAACATCATCGCCACCCCCAAGGGAGGCACCCATCTGCAAGGTTTCGAGCAGGGACTGCTGCGCGAAGTGCGCGAACAGATCGGAGCCAACGCTCGCAAGCTGAAGATTTCCGCGAAGGAGCCGGCGGCCAAGATCGAAAAGGACGACGTCTTGGCCGGCTTGACGGCCGTGCTGACCGTCCGCTTGGCGGAACCGCAGTTCGAGGGACAGACCAAGGAAGTGCTTGGTACTGGGCCGGTGCGCGGCATCGTCGCTTCGGTGGTACGCGACCAACTGGGCGCCAAGCTGACTTCCACCAAACGGGAAGACAAGACGGCTTCCGGGCAGATCCTGGAGAAGGTTGTCGGTGAGATGCGAGCGCGGATCGCCGCACGCACCCACAAGGAGATTTCGCGCCGCAAGAACGCCTTGGAGACTTCGTCTCTGCCGTCCAAGCTGGCCGATTGCCGGACCAGCGACATCGAGCGGTCGGAACTGTTCATTGTCGAGGGCGATTCGGCCCTGGGGACCGCGAAACTGGCGCGGCATTCGGACTACCAGGCCCTGCTGCCAATTCGAGGCAAGATTCTCAACGTCCAGAAGGCCACCACATCCGACATGCTCTCCAACGCCGAGTGCGCCTCGATCATCCAGGTGATCGGCGCGGGTTCGGGACGGACCTTCGACTTGGAGCAGGCGCGTTACGGCAGGGTGATCGTCATGACAGATGCGGATGTGGACGGGGCGCACATACGCACTTTGCTGTTGACGCTGTTCTTCCGCTACATGCGGCCTTTGATCGGCGCGGGAAGAGTCTTTGCTGCCGTTCCGCCGCTGCACAGAGTGGCCGTGACTGGACCGTCGAAGAGCGATAAGAAGGTGGTCTACACGTACTCGGAGGGAGAACTCGGAACGCTTCTGCGCCGCCTTGAGGCCCGCGGCAAGCGCTACACCCAGCCCGTGCAACGGTACAAGGGGTTGGGTGAAATGGACGCGGACCAGCTGGCGGAGACCACCATGGACCCCCGTCACCGCACACTCAGACGGATCGGGATGCGCGATGCGGCCGCCGCGGAGCGTATCTTCGAGATGTTGATGGGGAACGAGGTTGCCCCACGCAAGGATTTCATCGTCGCCGGGGCGCAGGGCTTGGACCGCGCCTCAATCGACGCGTAGACGCCCACCCGGGGCGCCGCAAGGGAGGAAGCACATGGCCGGCATGAGAAGCGGGTATTCCCGGAGCATCGCTGAGCGTGTTCGAGCACCTAGGCATCCGGAGCTACCCTCACCGCACCTCGAACTCGAATGGCGCCGGCTCGCCCCCACTGACGCGGGCCAGCTGCAAGCCCTGATCCGCGAGGCGGACGAAGCCGAAGGCGCGGTCATCGACTCGGTTGCGGACGTTCTGGTGGATTTGATCGTGCGGGACGAATACGCCTCGCTCGACGCAATCGGTGGATTCGATCGGGCCGGTGTTCTGCGCGCCTATGCCGCAGTTCACCTGTGGCCGGTTGGCGATATCGCGAACGTTGTGTTCTATGGGGCGACGGATCCGACATGGGTGGGGCGCGGCATCGGACGTGCCCTCCTCGCGTGGCAAGAAGGCAGAGGCCGGCAACTGCTGGCCCGGGTTCCCGGCGCAGGCATGGCCCAACTGAGTTCCTACGTCGAAGAGGCGGCGGCGGACCGGCGGCGTCTGCTGGTGGCCGCCGGGTTCAGTCCCCTGCGCACCTACCTCAAAATGCGCCGAGACCTGGCCGCCCCCATCCCTGAGCCGGAATTCCCCCCGGGCTTTGTGATCAAGAACGCCTCGGATGTGTCCGAGGCGGCCGTGCGCCACGCCCATACCCAAGGGGCCCGCGAAGTGTGGGGGGAGGGGCCCCTCACTCCGGCCGCGTGGCATCGGCGTTGGCAGCAGTACCGGCGCGAATGGAGTTTCGCCGTCTTGGATCCCAGCGAAGGCTCCGAAGCCGTGGTGGGTTACTTGCTGTCCATGCCGCAAGTCGAGGCGCTCTCGCCCGCCCGGCGTACAGAAGGCGCAATCCACCGACTGAGCGTGATTCCCACCCACCGAGGCCGCGGGATCGGGCGTGGGCTGGCGATCACGGCTCTGCGGGCCTTCGCGGAATCCGGGCTGCGCTTCGGCAGCATCATCGTCGATCCCGAGAACACCAACTCCGGTTTCGCGCTCTACGACGATCTAGGTTTTGCGCCAACCACAAGGGCAATCGTCTACGGCGTAACCGTGTGACACCCGACGCGGCGCGGGCGCCTCACCCCGGACCCGCGAGACGTCTTGACGTTCAGCCGATAGCGGCGATCGCGGCGCGCACCGGGGCGCCAGACCCGTCACTGCGTGGGTCGGGGGCGGGCAACGGGATAGGTTGGCCGCCCGCCCCGACGGCCCGGGCAGGGGAGGGCCCCACCCAGGCGGCGATCAGGGTGTTCTGGCCCCTAAGGAACCGTTGACAGCGCACACCGCCCGTCGCCCGGCCCTTGCCCGGATACAGCTCAAAGGGTGTGACCTTGACCGATCCGGCCTCTGTTCCGGGCAGCGTCCGACTGGAGCCGGCGATGGTGACCACCACAGCGCCGGCTGGAGGGGCGGCATCGTCGGCTGGTGCATCGCCCAAGTCGAAGAGAGTACCTTCCGCGCCCTGCCACCCGGGATCCCCGCTTTCGAGCGCGGGGTGGGCGACCACCCCGAAGAACAGGACCTCGGCCGAGGCGGACAGTTTGATCCCCGCCATCCCGCCAGCGGCGCGTCCCTGAGGGCGCACCGAAGCCGCCGGGAAGTGCAGCAGCTGGGCGTCTGTCGCGACAAACACCAAGGTGGCCTCGTCTGGGGCGTGGGCCGCTCCCACCACGCGATCACCGGCCTTGAGGGCCACCACTTCCCACTCCTCGCCTTTCGGGACATCGTGGGACACGCGCTTGACCACGCCGCTCGCGGTTCCGAGAGCGAGGGGGCCGGCCGCGGCATCGAGCGACATGACACCGATCACGCGCTCATCGGCCTGAAGCGGGAATAGCTCGGAGGCGGGAACACCGCCCGCCAGGGACGGGGGCGCCTCAGTGTCTGGCAAGGTCGGCAAATCGAG
>JAIRXV010000468.1 GCA_031268115.1 Bifidobacteriaceae bacterium | reverse complement strand
CCCGGGCAACTCCAGTGAGACACCCAGCAACAACTCCCGTAGGCCACCAGATTTCGCGGGCAACTCCAGTGAGGCACCCACACACCATTTCGCGGGCAACTTGACATGAGGCACCTCGCTCGCTGCGGCCCAGCGACACCCCAAAGACCGCGTTTTGGCCTGGGCGGGCCTTAGGCTGTGCGCGGCGGTCCGCGCGAGGGCCGAGCCAAAGCACGAGGAAGGAGCACGATGCCCGGAAACTCCCGCCGCAAGGGTGCGATCCGCAAACCCGGCACCAAGAAGGGGCCCACGAAGGGGTCGGGTGGCAAAGGCCGGCGAGCCTTGCGCGGCAAGGGGCCCACACCCAAGGCGGTGGACCGGCCCTATCATCCTGCGGCTAAACGTGCGGTTCAGCGCCGCCCGCGTCCGGCATCGCGCAAACCTGACGGACCGGAGGCGATTGGCGGACGCAACGCGGTTTTCGAGGCGTTGGCGGCCGGGGTTCCCGCTGTCAGGTTGGAGGTGGCCGCCTCCGCGGAATCGGATTCGCGGCTGCGGGACATCCTGCGTTTGGCCGCCGAATCCCACCTGCCGATCATGGAGGCCCACCATGTGGAATTGGATCGGCGCGGCCCCGCCAAGAACCAGGGCGTGGTACTGCACGTGGCACCGTTCGCCTATGTCGGTTTGGATGCGCTATTCGCGGCCGCCGATGCCGTTCCCCACCCGCCGTTCATAGTCGCCTTGGACTCCGTGACCGATCCGCACAACCTGGGGGCCGTGATCCGGTCCGCCGCGGCTTTCGGCGCTGATGGCGTGGCGATCCCGACCAGGCGGGCGGCAGGAGTTACGGCGGCGGCCTGGAAAGCATCGGCCGGGGCGGCCGCGAAACTGCCCGTTGCGCGGGTGACTAACTTGGTGCGCGCGTTGGAGCGGTGCAAGGACGAAGGATGCACCGTCATCGGCCTGGACGGCAAAGGGAGCATGCTGCTGGCCGGGGCCGCGGGGGCGGCCGATGCGGTCGTGATCGTGGTCGGCTCAGAGGGCAAAGGGCTGACGCGCCTGGTCCGCGAAACCTGCGACATTACGGCGCGGATCCCGATGGGCTCGCGGATCGAATCGCTCAACGCCTCCGTGGCGGCGGGGATCGCCTGCTACGAGGTGGCCAAGGCAAGGGAGGCCTGATGGGAAGGGGGCCGGGTTGAGGGGCGCCCGGTGGCCCCCGGGGGCTACGGCGGGGGAGCCGGGAGGTCCGGAACCGGGGGCAAGCTTAGGGTGTCGACACCTATCAGCGAAGCCTCATCGCGGCGATGGCGCAGCACCTGATCGACATAGTGCTGGACCGCCTCCGCGATGGGGACATAGCGGCCCTCTTGCTGAGACATGAACCATCGATGCTCTTGGACTTCGTGGAAAATCTGTGCCGGCTCCAGTTTGCCGCGCAGATCGGCAGGTATCGCCTTGATGGTCGGTTCGAAGACGTGTGCTACCCAGTCGTGGGCGGCAAACTCCTCGCTCTCATCCTGCAGGCCAAGCTCGTGGCGGTGGGCGTCCATGTCGTTGAGAAGGCGCCGGGCCTGGTTCTCTTGCACGTTCAGGCCTGTCAGCCGCAGCAGGCGCCGGGCATGGTGGCCTGGCTCAACAACCTTGGGTTGGATCTTCAAGGCGGTCCCAGTTTCATCTCCGACCATGCTCAGTTCGCCAACGTCGAACCCGAGTCGGTTGAGTTCGCCGATCCTCGCCGCGACTTGCCATTTGGCGTTGCCGAAAACAGTTTCCTCTTCGGTCAACGCCGCCCACAGGCGCAGGTAGCGCGCCAGCAGGTCATCGCCCACTGCGACCGGATCGGTGTCTGGTTCCAACCGGTTGCCGGCCTCCAAATCCATCAATTCGCCGATTATGTTGGTTCGGGCCAGATCAACGTCGTAGAGGCGTTGACCTTCGGTCAATTCGGCATGGAGTTCTCCGGTTTCGGCGTCCACCAGATAGGCGGCGAAGGCGGCGGCATCGCGCCGGAACAGTGTGTTGGAGAGCGAGACATCGCCCCAATAGAAGCCCCCAAGGTGGAGGCGAACTAGAAGGGCCACGAGGGCGTCGAGCAACCGAGAGGCCGTGTCGGGAACCAAGGTGTTGGCGAACAGCGCGCGGTAAGGCAACGAAAACTGCAAATGTTGGGTAATCAACGCGGCGTCTAGCGGGTCCCCCGATCGGTCCGTACGCCCCGCCACCACGCCAACCGGGGTGACGGCAGGCACATCGAGCCCAGACAGCGCCCGCAACATGCGGTACTCGTGGTGGGCCGCGCGCGGGGCGATCTCCTTGACGGCCAACACCCGCCCAGACAGTTTGACGAACCGAACCACGTGCCGGGAGATACCTCTAGGTAAGGCCGCTACGACATCGGCCGGCCACTGCTCAAGGGGCAGATCCCAGGGTAGGTCGAGAAGTGCCGGATCGGGAGCGGCCGCTGTGATATTGAAGGCCACGAAGCGACCTCACCTCCTGTGTTTTGCCCGTGTGAGCCGCGGTCTGTCCCGAGCCTGGCCAACGCCAGACCGATCAGTGGTGCGTCGCAATAGGCGTGGCCGGAGCGATGCCAAAGGGCGGGACCACTTGCGTGGTCCCGCCCTTGACCGTTGCGTGGAATTCTAGTTGGGGAGCCTCTCACCGGTGGCGGCGGAGAACACGTGCTGTTCGCCCTCCCGGATGGCGACGTGGGTGACGGCGCCCTTCTTGGGTACCGCTCTCGGATCGGTCCGGACAATCACCTGCGGCGACTGAAGCGAAGCGGTCGGGTCCAGGTTGGGGATGACGCCATAGGCGAAGGCATCCGATCCCAGCTCTTCGACAATATCGACTTCGACGGCGATAGCACCGGCGGTTCCGGCATCGACCAGGTCGAGCGATTCGGGCCGGAACCCGATGGTGACTTTGCCGTCGTCCTCGGGGGTGATGGCGGCAATTGTGGCCCGGGTGAGCGGAAGCTCAGAATCTCCGACCTTGGCTGCGGCGCCGACCACTGGGAACGTCCCAAGGTTCATGGCGGGCGATCCGATGAAGGACGCCACGAACACGTTGCTTGGCTTGTCGTACTGTTCCAGCGGGGTACCTACTTGCTGCAGCAATCCGTCTTTGAGGACGGCGATCCGATCGCCCATGGTCAAGGCCTCGGTCTGATCGTGGGTGACGTAGACCGTGGTGACACCCAGGCGGCGCTGGAGCGAAGCAATCTGGGTGCGGGTGGAGACACGGAGTTTAGCGTCGAGGTTGGACAGTGGTTCGTCCATTAGGAACACGCGCGGCTGGCGGACGATTGCCCGGCCCATCGCGACACGTTGACGTTGACCGCCGGACAGCGCCTTGGGCTTGCGGCCTAGGTACTCGCTGAGGTCGAGGATTTTGGCTGCCTCTTCGACGCGTTTGCGGATTTCTTCCTTGTGCATGCCGGCGATCTTTAGGGCGAAACCCATGTTGTCCGCGACAGTCATATGGGGATAGAGGGCGTAGTTTTGGAAGACCATCGCGATATCGCGATCCTTGGGCTGGACATCGGTGACATCGCGATCACCGATCATGATCCGGCCCTCGTTGACTTCCTCCAAACCAGCCAGCATTCGCAGGCTTGTCGACTTCCCACAGCCGGACGGGCCGACCAAGACGAGGAATTCCCCATCCTCGATGTGGAGATTGAGCTTGTCGACAGCGGGGCGCTCCGTCCCCGGGTAGATCCGAGTCGCGCCATCGAATGTGACGGTTGCCATGTGTGCAACTTCCCTTCACCGGCAGGTACGTGCCGGACGATCCGTTGTGAAAGGCACTGGCTGGGATGCTCCCGCCAGCACAGCTGGCCCCACCTGGAGTTCCCGCACCGCGCGCGTCACTGGTCCGTTGGCACGGCGTGTGGGTGGGGATGGGCGTACGGCCCATCCTGGCACACTTTGCCGCCGAATGCACCCGGCCGGGTGCCGCCTTCCCGCCGGGGGAGGGTCCCGGCGGCGCCGGAACGGGTCGCGGCAGGGAGGCTACGTCATCGTCCTGGCCGGCCCGAAGCGGCCGTTGGGCCGGCCGAACGCCGCTAGCTGGCCGTGTCGAATCAACCCTTGGACGATGACGGCAGCCGGCTCATGGCCCCGACCCAACCAAGAGGGGGTTCAGATGGCGCCGCGGGTGGGGTGGGGTGAGGGGTTTGGCGATGCGGGGTTGGGTGGGAAGGGGCTTGGCTCGTGTCCTGGGTTGGCATCGGATGCACGCCATTGCGGGCCGGGGCGACAGCACGCATGAACCCCGACCACCTTCAGGTTGCGCTGGGGGACCGGAGGTGAGATCGCGCCGCGTAGCAGGTGCCGCGTTCGCTAACGGCGCGGGGCTCGACCCGTCTGTGTCCCGCGTAGCAGGTGCCGCGTTCGCTAACGGCGCGGGGCTCGACACGTCTGTGTCCCGCGGGGTGGTCTGGTGACGCCAGCCCACCGTGGGCTGCCGGGGCGGCCCTATTGCGGCTGGCCGGGCCCGGCGGCATCGCGGCCGTCTCGGGAGGGGCGATTGCTTGGGTTTGCGGGTTGGGGGTCTGGGTGTTGAGCCGCACCGCGGTGCCGCCGTGGCGATACTCACATCGCTCAAGTCGCTTCGGAAACGGATGCGGGCGCTGCCTACGTGAACAAGCCGCGACAAAAGCCGCTCGGGTCTGGCAGCGACACCGCTCGGAACAAGACCGATAGAGGTTTTGGTCAATAGGGCCCAATGCGCCACCACATCGATAGAGGTTTTGGCTAATACAACCCCCAGATTCGTACCCTGGAGACCGTTGTAATAGCCAAGACCTCTATCGCAGTGCAGCGAGTACCTGTTCTAATAGCCACCACCTCTACCGCGTTTCCGAAAGCCGCGTTACCGAAAGCCGCGAGCAACAGAGACCTCGCGCGTTGCCGGGTGCAACAGGTCTGACTTCTGGCTATGGCGCCAGGCGATCGGCGAGTAGGGCCAGGAACTCGGTGAACTCGGCTGGATCGGCCATCCGCAGGGTTGCGGCGGTCGGTCCGCCGCCCACCCTGATCCCAATGTCATCGCGAGTCAGCCTCGCCATGGCGGTCTCGTCGGTTTGGTCGTCGCCCGCGAACAGGACGATGCCGGCCCTATGGTCTACGCGCAGCCTCGCCAACGCTTCACCCTTAGTGACGCGAATGACTGCGAACTCGATCAGTTCTTTGCCGTCCAAGACGATCCCGCCTAGGCGATGGCCGATGGCGCGGGCCCGCTCCCGAAGGGCCGCTGCCTCCTGGCGGGAGGCCATCGGCCGGGTGTGCAGGACCACGGATGTGGTCTTGAACTCAACCCAGGCACCGTCTTGGGCAAGCGGGCTCAGCTCATTGACCAACTCCGCCAGCAGGCCGTTTTGCTCAGGGGTGAGGGCAACCTCGGAAACCACGGGGCCGGCATCGTCCAAGTAGCCTGTTTGGGCGCCGTGATCGCCCACAATCCGCGTACCCACGGGGATTTCGGCGACCGTCAGCAAGTCCGCCAAAGAACGGCCGGTGATCAGCGCCAACGCCAGCTCTGGAACCGCAATTAGGCGGGCCAGGGCCGTCACGCCGGCCGGCGCGATGCGGGCCAACGACGGGTCGAGTTGGAACGGCGCCAACGTGCCGTCGAAATCCATCGCGATTAGGGGGCGATGGGCAGCAGATACGGTGTCCAGGGCCTCGGCCCAGCCTTCGCGGCTCATTTTGTCTCCTTCATTTTGTCTCCTTCAATGCACTCAGAAAACTCGACGCCCAATAGTTGACATCGCGGTCCTTGACTCGCCGGCGCAAGGCGCGCATTCGGCGGCGGCGCTCGGCGGCGGGCATGGACGCGGCCCGCAGCATCGCAGACTTCAACGCATCGATGTCGTGCGGGTTCACGATCAGTGCCTGGGCCAGTTCGTCCGCCGCGCCGGCGAATTCCGATAGCACCAGCACGCCGCCATGGTCCCAGCACGCCGCCACGTATTCCTTTGCCACCAAGTTCATTCCGTCTCTCAGCGCCGTGACCAGAAGAACATCGGCCGCCAGGTAGAGTGCCACCATCTCCTCGAAGGGCTGAGACTGGTGCAGATATTGCACCGCCACTTGAGTCAACGTGCCGGAGTCGCCATTGATTCGGCCCACCGTGGTCTCAACCTCGTCCCGCAGCTCCTGATAGGCCACCACGTTATCGCGAGTGGGAGAGGCAACCTGAACCAGAATCGAACCAGGCACCTGGAGTTCGCCCGATTCGATCAACTCCCCGAATGCCTTCAGGCGGTGGCGGATGCCCTTGGTGTAGTCCAACCGGTCCGCCCCAAAGAACACGATGCGCGGATTGCCCAGTTCCTCGCGGATATCGGCCGCGCGGCGTTGAATCTCAGGGCGTTGAGCGGCCGCATCGAGACCCGCAAAGTCGATCGAAATCGGGAACGGCTCGGCCCGCACGGTCCGCGGCGGCCCAGCCACGGGAGTGACCTGGATGGCGGTACCGTGTGTGGCCAAGCCCGCCAAGCGGCGTACCGCGCGGCGGAAATTCGAGGCATCGCCCGCCCGCTGAAACCCGATGAGATCCGCACCGAGAACGCCTTCAAGGATTTCCCGGCGCCACGGCAGCTGAGCAAACAAATCCACTCCCGGGAACGGGATGTGCAAGAAGTATCCGATCTTCACGTCCGGCCTGAGCGACCGCAGCATCCTAGGCACGAGCTGCAGCTGATAGTCGTGGACCCAGACCGTGGCGCCGGGCGCGGCGGCACGGGCGGCCGCGTGGGCAAAGCGTCGATTGACCGTGCGGTAGGCCTCGGCCCATTCGCGGTGGTAGCCCGGAGGCGTGATCACATCGTGGTACAGGGGCCAAATCGTGGCGTTGGAGAAGCCCTCGTAGTACTCCGCCAACTCGGTTTCGCTCAGCGGCACCGGCACCAACGCAATCCCCTCGACCTCGAACGGCCCGAGGTCCAGATCCACCGCTCCCGGCCAGCCCACCCACGCTCCGCCCGCGCTCAACGCGGGTTCGAGGGCGGCCACAAGGCCACCGGGGGATCGCCGCCAGGTCACAGTGCCGTCATCGTCCAGCGATGCGTCCACCGGTAGGCGGTTGGCGACCACAACGAGGTCAAACTGGTCAGGGTCCATATCTGTTTCAACTCCCCTTGTCCGCTCAACGTGCGCCTAACGGCGGCGAGGCGGTAGCACTGAGGATATCGGGCCGGACGGACTGGCGCCCGCACGGACGGCGTCGATGCGTGAGATCGCCACAGTTGTGGCGTGTGGCCCGCGTGCCGTCACTGCTGCCCGGACGCCCGCGTCTAGGCTGGAGCGCACTGCCAGCCCGAAGGGATGAGCCATGGACCCCCAGTTGCCCGATAAGCAGCCGGCCAGCGACACCGAGGAGATCGAAGCCGTGAGCGCGGAAGAACCTTCGCCAGCCACCGCCGATGGCGTAGCTGGCGCCGAGGCGACCGCCGCACCGGGGCAACGGGGCACCGAACCCGCCGACCAAAGGGGCGCAACGGCACAGGGGAACGCGGGACCAGGAGACACAGGGCCAGGAGACACAGGGGGTGCGCCCAGCGCGGCGCCAACCGCGTCGGTTGGTCGGGACTGGGTACCGCCGGACCCAGCGACCGAGCCGGCCGCGGGGTCCGAAGCACCGGCCACGCGCAAGGCGGCTCGCGAGGCCGCCAAGTCCAAACGGACCGTGTGGATCGCCGTGGCCGGGGTGGCTGCCCTGGCCGTGGTGCTCGCCGTGGTGATCGTGCTGGTTGGACGCGGCAAGGAGGAACCTCCCGCGGAGCCGCCCACGCCGGTGGTGGTGACCAAGACCGTGGCGCCTCCGAGCCCCACCGTCACTGCGGTCCCACCCCCCGGCTCCACCCCGTTCGCTCAGGCCCTCCCCACCGCAGTGGGCGCGTACGCGTTGACGCGGGCCGCCGAATTCCCCAATTGGGCGGATGCCGGCGCGATCGAGGCCTACGCGCTGACCTACTCCGACGGTGAGACCGAGATCCGCGTGACCGCGGGCCAGTGGCCCACCGCCGAGGCCGCGGCTAGCGCCATGGAAGCCGCGCCCCTCAGCACCGACACCAGTGGGGATAAATGGCAGAACGAAACGGCGATCTTCACGGTCGATGCCCCACCCGAAGCCGCCGAGGCGTTCGCCGCCCAGTTCCCCATGTAGGCGGCCCTCGCCGGCCGCTCGCTTAGCGTTACGGGCGAGACGCGAAACGATCGAGCAGGGTGCTGTCCCCGGAGACTATGAGGAGGTCCTCCGATGAGATCCGGGTGTGATCGTTGGCGTACTCGAACTCGACTCCTGGGGACTTGACGCCGATGACGGTGACGCCGTACTTGCGCCGCAATTCGAGCTTGCCCAGAGTGAAACCGATGGTTTCCTTCGGGGGACGCATCTTGACGATGGTGAAGCCGTCTTCGAACTCGATGTAGTCCAGGAGTTTGCCGGACACGAGATGGGCAACCCGTTCGGCGGCATCGGCCTCGGGAAGAACCACGTGGTGGGCGCCGATGCGCTGCAAAATCCGGGCGTGCTCCGTGGAGATCGCTTTGGCCCAGACTTGGGTGGTCCCCAAGTCCACGAGATTCGAGGTGATGAGCACGCTGGCCTCGATTGCGGTACCCACACCGACAACGGAGACAGGGAAGTCCTGGGCGCCCAACTGTTCCAAAGCGTCCGGATCGGTGGCGTCGGCCTCCACCAGTGGGATGCGTCCGCTCCAACGCCTAACCAGGTCCGGATCCTTCTCGACCGCCAGCACGTCCCGCCCAAGCGATTCCACCCGGAGCGCCAGGCGGGAGCCGAACCGGCCCATCCCGATGACCAACACTCCGCCTTCGCCGGTGTCGATCCGGGATCCCCGGGATGTCAGTCTGGTGTCCATGAAATGTTTCCTTTCGTAGCGCTACCCGACGATGGGGCGTTCCTCGGGCAGCCGAATGACACGCCGCCGGTTGGACAGCGCCAAAGCCGAAGCGATGGTGATGGGGCCAAGCCGCCCCAGAAGCATCATTGCCATCAAGACGAGCTTGCCGCCAGCGGGCAGTGTCTGGGGCAAACCCGTGGTCAGGCCGCACGTGCTGAACGCGGAGATCACCTCGAACATCACCCGATCCAGGCGGGCGTCGGTGAGCCCCGCCAAGATTCCGGTGCCGAGCAGTACGAACGTCAAAGCGGCGGCGGCGACGGTGACGGCCACC
>JAIRXV010000450.1 GCA_031268115.1 Bifidobacteriaceae bacterium | reverse complement strand
CGAGTTCATCGCCATCAACACCGATGCCCAAGCCCTTCTGATGTCGGATGCCGATGTCAAGCTGGACGTTGGACGCGACCTCACCCGAGGGCTCGGCGCAGGAGCGGATCCGGAAATCGGTCGCCGAGCCGCGGAGGAGCACCAAGAGGAGATCTCTGAGGTTCTGCACGGAGCGGACATGGTGTTCGTAGCCGCGGGCGAGGGTGGCGGTACCGGTACGGGGGGCGCGCCGATAGTGGCCCGGATCGCGCGGGAAATCGGTGCCTTGACCATCGGGGTGGTGACCCGCCCGTTCCGCTTCGAGGGTCGGCGCCGCGAGGCCCAGGCCGATTCGGGAATCCAGGCCTTGCGCAGCGAAGTCGACACGCTGATCGTCATCCCAAACGAACGCCTCATGGAGATCTCCGATCCCGGCATCACCGTGCTTGAGGCTTTCCGGGCCGCAGATCAGGTTCTCCTGTCGGGCGTTCAGGGCATCACCGACCTGATCACTGTTCCCGGACTGATCAACCTAGATTTCGCAGACGTCAAGTCCGTCATGCAAGGTGCCGGCTCGGCGCTCATGGGCATCGGCTCGGCCAGGGGCGAGGACCGCACCGTCAGGGCCGCCGAATTGGCCATCTCTTCGCCTTTGCTCGAAGCGAGCATCGAAGGCGCCCACGCGGCCCTTCTGTCGATCCAGGGTGCTTCCGATATGTCGTTGGCCGAGGTCAACCAGGCCGCGAACCTGGTCCGCAACGCTGCTCACGACGATGCCAACATCATCTTCGGCTGCGTCATCGACGATGCCTTGGCCGACGAGGTTCGCGTCACTGTCATCGCGGCCGGCTTCGACCCGCCGGCGCAGAAACGCGAACGCGCACCCGAACCCACTGCGGTAGCGGCGCCGACCCCGGCGGTTGTGACGCCACCTTTGCCGGCGTCGCTGCCAGAACCGCCGCCCTTGCCGCCGCGACCCCGGCCCAATCCCGAGGATGTGCTCATCCCCCCGCGGATCAAACCCCTACATTCGGCTACGGGCTCCTCGGCACCCACAGTGGCCCTGGACACGGGCTCGCCGCTCTACGAGCAGATCCGATCCCAGGGGCACCGCGCCAAGGACGATCTGGACGTGCCCGACTTCTTGAAGGAGTAACCCCAAGGGCCGGGCCTTTGCTGCCTGGGCCTTGGCGATCGAACCGACCTAGCGACACGCCGCGCGTGGCGCGCCACTCTTCGGAGTCTTAGGGCTAGCGTCGTCGGTGGGCTGACTTCCCCGCCCCTTTTACCCATAAGGAGAAACCCTCATGGCCGGACAAATGCGTCGCTTCCTGGCGGACTTGGGCATGGTGCCCGAGCCTGCGCTAGACGAGGACTGGAGCGACGACAGAACGGAGGAGCCACTTGCCGATGTCACTCCGATTCGCTCCCGCCGGGTTGCGGAGCGGACGCAGATCGCACCGGTGGCGGATGCCATGCACCGTATCGTGACTGTGCGGCCGCGCATCTTCCGCGACGCCCGCACCGTAGGTGAGTCGTATCGCGAGGGCATACCGGTGATCATGAACCTGACCGAGGCGACCGATGGCGATTCGCGCCGGCTGGTGGATTTCGCGTCCGGCCTAGTTCTAGCACTCCACGGAAAGCTCGAACGAATCACGCCCCAAGTCTTCCTGCTATCGCCTGCCACGGTCGAGGTCACAGCAGAGAGCGGCGATGGGCGGCGGGGCTCGTTCGACGGGAATTAGCGGATGCGGCTGGCCACCTCGATCCTTGCGCTCGTCGCCCAGCTCTACCTTTTGCTTCTTCTTGCGCGGCTAGTCCTGGAATTGGTGCTCTCCTTAGCAAGGGCATGGCGGCCTTCGCGGCCCGTGATGGTGCTGGTGGAGTTGGTCTACACCAGCACCGATCCACCTCTGCGTCTCGCCCGGCGGTTCATTCGCCCGGTCCGCGTTGGCCGGGTCAGCTTGGACCTCGCGTTCCTTGTGGTCATGTTGGCGATGTCGTTCATCGCGGGGACGTTGGCCAAACTTGCCGGTTGAGGCGGCGTGTCCGTTCGGCTACTACGCAAGGTGCGTTTCCGGTTGCGCCATCGATGGGTAGGATGGCGCAACGATCTCAAGGCGAATCCGTCGCATCTGCACCTGAACGCGATGGCGGCGGGCCTTCCGACTAGTGGAGATGATCCGAATCATGGCGCTATTGACCGCTGACGATGTGGCCGCTAAGAAATTCAACCCAACCAAGTTCCGCGAAGGATACGACCAAAGAGAGGTCGATGATTTTCTCGATGAGATCGCGCTGGCGTTGCGGGCGCTCGGCGACGAGAACCAACGACTCAGGGCCCGCCTAGTGGACGCCGAAGCGCGGATCGCGCAGTTGACGGCGATGACCAACCGAGGCGGCTGAGGCCTTCGGCGACGCATCGCAAATCGATGGTCGGGCCGGCGTTGGGGCGGCGCGGTCCGGCCGTGGCCCGCGAAACGGGGCGAGCTCACGCTCGCGGCGAAACCCCACGGCCAACGCGCGTCCCGCTGCGCCACGCGATTCGATGGGTAGGATGAGCCACGATCCAAGGGCAATTCCGCTAGCGTGTACCCGAACACGAGGTCTGCGGGCCTACCAACGAGTAGAGGTGAACCGAATCATGGAGCTATTGACCGCTGACGATGTGGTCCTGAAGAAGTTCCAGCCCACCAAGTTCCGCGAGGGCTACGACCAAATGGAAGTTGACGATTTCCTAGACGAGGTCGCGGCGTCGATGCGAGTGGTAGCGGAAGAGAACGAGAAGCTGAAGGCTCAGTTGGCGCTGGCCGAGCGTCGGATCGCAGAGCTCACCATGCAGGGCCCGCCCGAAGAGACAGTGATCGCTCCGCCGCTTCATCTGGAGCCCGAACCGGAACCCGAGCCCGAGCCAGAGCCCGAACCGCAGCCCCCGGCACGCGAAGCAATCCAGGCCCCACTGGCCCGCCCCATCGAATCGGAGTCCGCGACCGGCATGTTGGCCTTGGCCCAAAAGCTCCACGACGAGTACGTTCGCGCCGGCCAAGAAGAGGGCGATCAGATCCTCAACGATGCCAAGGCCAAGGCGGCCGGCATCGTCCACGAGGCCGAAGAGGCATCGGCCCGCACACTGTCCAAGCTCGAACAAGACCGCTCAGTCCTGGAGCGCAAGATCGACGAGTTGCGCATCTTCGAACGCGACTACCGCACCCGCTTGAAGACATACCTGGAGAACCTCCTGGCCGATGTGGACGGCAAGGCCGTTTCCGGTCCGGGTGGCCAAGGTGGGGCGTGGGACTCGGTCCGCTCCGATGGTGGGCGTCCGGGTTCTCAGCTCTGAGGATGACAGGCGTGACAGCCTCAGACGGTGACCTTTCGCCGGCCGAGATCGCCGGTTCTCTGCGCGTAGGGGAAGGTGAGCGGCCGTGGACGGCCGCGGAGGTCGAGGCTGTCCACAGGGAACTCCTAGCGGACCTCGGCCGCCTTCAAGGCGAGCTAGCCGAGGCAAACGCAGACCTCGGAGATTTGCTCGACGATCCAGGCGGGGCTGGGGACGATCAAGCTGACACCGGTTCGCGGGCGCTCGAACGCGAGCAGGCCCTGACCATGGTCAACACCATGCGCAATATGGTTCTGCACACGCAATTGGCGCTCGCCCGGCTGGTTGCCGGCGCGTTCGGCGAATGCGAATCGTGCGGCCAGCCCCTTGGCAAGGAACGTGCCCTGGCCTACCCGCGCGCGGTACTCTGCGTCGCGTGCAAGCAGCGCGAGGAACGCCGCTGAGAACCGAGGCGATAGAACCCATTGCCCAACGGCGGCGCAACCTTTGGTGGTTGGCGCTGGTGGGCGCGGTCGCCATCGCCGGTTTCGACCAAGCGACCAAAGGATGGGCGTTGGGCGCCCTCGACACCGGACGTTCCATCCCCATCCTCGGCCACGCGCTGCGCTTGCGTCTCACCGCCAATCCGGGTGCGGCTTTCTCCGTTGGCGCCGACGCGACCGGTGTATTCACGGTTGTGACGGCCGCCGTGATCGTGGGAGTTGTCGTTCTGGTGCCAAGAGTCCAATCTGGGTGGTGGCTTCTGGCGGCAACTCTGGTTCTGGGCGGTGGCGTTGGCAATTTGATCGATCGCCTCGGCCGCGAACCCGGCTTCGGCGTCGGCATGGTAGTGGACTTCATCGCCTACGGCGACTGGTTCATCGGGAACGTCGCGGACATCGCGATTGTCGTTGCGGTGGGGCTCATAGTGGTGTTGACTCTCGTGGGTACCAGACCGTGGCCGAACCCTCCCGCCTCTAACCCTCCCGCCTCTAACCCCGCGCAAGGCGACCTGGCGTGAGTCAGGCGAGGACCGTCATCGTCCCGGATGGACTGGTGGGTGAGAGGGTGGATGTTGCCGTTGCGCGCCTCCTTGGGGTGTCCCGAGCCAAAGCAGCGGAGCTGGCCGGGATGGGCCGCGTCGAAGTGGACGGAGCGCTCGCCGTCAAATCCCACCGCCTTGGGTTGGGCGCCATGATGACCGTCGAACTGGATCCGCCAGGTGCAACGACGCCGCTGGCCGAGCCCGTACCGGGACTCGTGGTTGTCTACGACGATGAGGACATCGTGATCGTGGACAAGCCCGTGGGGGTGGCGGCACATTCGTCCCCGGGCTGGACCGGACCAACCGTAGTCGGGGCGCTCGCGGCAGCCGGCTACGGGATCGCCACATCGGGAGCGCCCGAACGCCAGGGGATCGTCCACCGACTCGACGTCGGCACATCCGGCCTGATGGTTGTCGCCAAGACGGACCGCGCGTACCCCGGCCTCAAGCAGGCCTTCAGGCGCCGCGAGGTGACCAAGGTCTACTTGGCGGCCGTCCAAGGCCACCCCGACCCCCTGGCGGGGACCATCGAAGCCCCAATCGGACGCCACCCATCCAAAGAGTTTCGGTTCGCTGTCATGACCCAAGGCAAACCCTCCATCACGCACTACGAAGTGGTCGAGGCTTTCCGCGGGGCCTCAGTGGTGCGGGTCCACTTGGAGACTGGGCGAACCCACCAGATCAGGGTGCATTTCTCCGGCATCGGCCACCCCCTCCTCGGGGACTCGACCTATGGCGCCAACCCGCGTCTGGCGGCCGAACTCGGGCTGGACCGGCAGTGGCTCCACGCCGGCGAGCTGTCGTTTCCGCACCCGGTTAGCGGGGACATCGTAGAGGTCGCATCAGCCGTGCCACCAGACCTGGCCGACGCTCTGGACCGCCTACGCCAGATCTATTCTTGAGCGGTGCGCCGCGCCGGGCGCGCGGCGAGAGCGGCCTAAACTGGCCCGCATGCCCGGCGGACCCAGCGACGATTTTGTGCATCTGCACGTGCATACCGAGTACTCGATGCTCGACGGCGCCGCCCGGATCGTCCCCCTTCTAGCCCGGGCAGCGCAGCTAGGACAACAGGCCGTGGCCATCACGGACCACGGATATCTGTTCGGGGCGTATGAATTCTGGTCCGAGGCCCGCAGGGCCGGCATCAAACCGGTGGTCGGCTTGGAGGCGTACTTGACCCCCGGCACCGCGCGGCAGGACCGCGTTCGCGTCAAGTGGGGCGATGGCGGCAACGACGACATCTCCGGCGGCGGCGCCTACACCCACATGACCCTGTGGGCCAAGACCACCGCGGGGATGCACAACCTCTTCCGGATGGCTTCGCTGGCGTCCATCGAAGGCTTCTTCTTCAAGCCGCGCATGGACCGCGACTTGTTCCAGAACTACGCCCACGGCCTGATGGGAACCACCGGCTGCCCTTCGGGCGAGGTACAGACCCGGTTGCGGCTGGGGCAGTACGCCGAGGCCGTCCGCGCCGCAGGCGAGTACCAAGACATCCTGGGACGCGAGAATTACTACGTCGAGATCATGGACCACGGGATCGACATAGAGCGACGGGTGATCCAGGACTTGATCAGGCTGGCTAAGCAGATCGGCGCGCCTCTGGTTGCCACCAACGACCTGCACTACGTAAACAAGGAAGACGCCGCTGCCCACGATGCCCTTTTGTGCGTCCAAGTGGGTAAGACGCTAGACGATCCGGATCGTTTTCGCTTCGATGGCGATGGCTACTATCTTAAGTCGGCTGCTGAAATGCGCGATCTGTGGCGCGAACTGCCTGAGGCCTGCGATTCGACTCTGGCGATCGCTGAGGCCTGCGAAGTCGAATTCACCGAATCGGAAGGGCTTTACATGCCCCGGTTCGACGTTCCGCCGGGCGAGGATGAGACCTCCTGGTTCGTCAAAGAGGTCGAACTCGGGCTTCGCCGCCGCTTCCAATCCGGCGTGGCCGAAGCGGTGCGCAAACAGGCTGAATACGAGACCGGCGTCATCGTCGCCAAGGGTTACGCAGGGTACTACCTGGTGGTTGCGGATTTCATCAACTGGGCGAAGAACCAGGGAATCCGAGTTGGTCCGGGCCGCGGTTCGGGCGCCGGATCGATGGCCGCCTACGCCATGGGAATCACCGAGCTGGATCCTTTGAAGCACGGGCTGATCTTTGAACGGTTCCTCAACCCGGAGCGGCCCAGCCTGCCGGACTTCGACGTGGATTTCGACGAGCGCCGGCGGGGCGAAGTCATCCGCTATGTCACGGACAAGTATGGCGCTGATCGAGTGGCACAAATTGTCACCTACGGCACAATCAAGGCCAAGCAGGCCGTCAAAGACGCCGCCCGCGTCCTGAACTACCCATTCGCGTTGGGCGAAAAGCTGACTAAGGCCATTCCCACGCCGAATCAAGGCAAAGACATGTCGCTGGCGGCCATCTTCGACACCCGGGATGAGCGCTACGGCGAGGCGGCGGAGTTCCGCAACCTCCTTGTAGCCGATGCCGATTCGGAGAAGGTGGTGGGTACCGCCCGGGGCCTGGAGAACTTGGTCCGCCAATGGGGGGTCCATGCGGCCGGTGTGATCATGAGTTCAGAGCCGCTCGTTGACATCATCCCAGTGATGCAACGTGAACGCGACGGCGCTATTATCACGCAGTTCGCCTACCCCCAGTGCGAGGCATTGGGCCTAGTCAAGATGGACTTTCTGGGTCTGCGAAACCTGACCATCCTGGATGACGCGTTGGCCAACATCGTCCTCAACGGCGGTCCGCAGATCGTGCTGGAGGATCTCCCGCTGGACGATGCCGCCACCTACGATCTGCTTACTTCCGCCGAGACGCTTGGTGTCTTCCAACTCGACGGCGGCGGCATGCGTGCGCTGCTGCGTCAACTGCGGCCCGACAACTTCGAGGACATATCCGCCGTCCAGGCACTGTACCGGCCAGGACCGATGGGTGCCGATTCCCACACGAACTATGCTCTGCGCAAGAACGGCCTTCAAGAAATCACTCCGCTTCACCCGGAGTTGGCCGAGGCACTCGGCCCTATCCTCGACACCACCTATGGGTTGATCGTCTACCAAGAGCAAGTCATGGAAATTGCGCGCAACCTCGCCGGCTACACCCTTGGCGAGGCGGATATGCTGCGCCGAGCGATGGGCAAGAAGAAAAAGAAGATTCTGGACGAGAACTTCGTCCCCTTTTCCGAAGGCATGCGCGCCCGCGGCTTCTCCAGCGGGGCCGTCAAGGCTCTGTGGGACACGCTGGTGCCATTCTCAGACTACGCATTCAACAAGGCTCACTCCGCGGCCTATGGCCTTGTCTCATACTGGACGGCCTATTTGAAGGCGCATTACCCAGTGGAATATATGGCAGCGTTGCTTACGTCCGTTGGCGGCGACAAGGACAAATCAGCGATCTACCTTGCGGAATGCCGGCGTATGGGGATTACGGTACTGGGTCCAGAAATCAACTCGTCGGCATCCACGTTCACGCCCTCCGGTCGGGATATACGGTT
>JAIRXV010000446.1 GCA_031268115.1 Bifidobacteriaceae bacterium | reverse complement strand
GCCACCGAACTGGGTGCTGGACGACCCGCGGTCGGCCTGGTTGGAGGTGCCGGGCGAACCGCGCCGCCGCCGGCCACCGCTTGACCCGTCGGTTCCGCCAACACCTTGGAGCGGTGACTTGCCGCCCGCGACCGGACAGACGATCGACTTGGTAGCTGCGTTGGTACCTCCGCCCGAGGCCGCGCCGCCGCCCTCCGACGGCCACTTGGCTGCGCCGACCGTTTCGCAGCCGGCCTCGCGCGCCGAATCCCGGCTGGCGGCGCCGGCGCCGGCCGGACGGGCGCCGGAAGTTGCCCGTCTGAACTGGCTGATTGACCAGGACTTGGCCGGCGGCATCGAACGCCTGGCGACTGGAGCCAACAGCCTGACGCAACAAGCTGTCCGGCGGCTGCTGTTCGCGCGTTTGTCCTGGTTCGAGGCACGGCTGCGGGCGGCGCCGTATCTGACCGGGGCTGAGCCGACCGCCGCCGACTGGCGATTGGGCCGCTTCCTGGCCTTTTACGGTGCGGGTGAGTTGCCAGGATTGCCGCCAATCGACCCCGTGCTGGAGGACTATCCAGGGCTGGCCGCCTTCAGCGCGAGCGGGGCTTGGCGCCGTTAGTTATGCAGCGGGGCCGGCCGGGGCCGGTCAGGGGTGTCCGGGCTGGATCGCTGTCCGGGGCCGCCGCGCCAGTGGGGTTAACCTCATTTCGAATGCGCCGCCGGCTGCGAACCGATGCTATAGATCAGGGAAAGGGTTGCAAACCGATGCTATAGATCAGGGAAAGGTTGCTAACCGATGCTGTAGCCCTTCTACAGCATCATGTAGCAGCTCTTTTGGCATCTACAGCATCGTTTAGCATTTGGGTGTTTTGCATAGTCCCTGGTCAGAGCGTTGCCCGGACGGCTTGGAGGTTGCAAACCGATGCTGTAGACCCGGGAAAGGATGCTGGGTGATGCTGTAGACCAGCTACTGCATCATCTAGCAGGGGGCGGGATCACCGATACCACCGGCCAGCTTCTGGCCGGTCTACCCACCATGCCGCCTGCCACCCTGGGGTTGACCCCAAAAGTCGGACACTGACTTGTTTCGTTCCCAGGTCGGGAGCGGGACGGAAGGATGTGTCTCATGGGTTCGAAGAAGCGCAGGACTTACACACCTGAGTACCGGGTTGAGGCGGCCCATCTTGTGATCGATACTGGCAGGCCGATTCTTCGTGTCGCCAACGAGATCGGGGTGGGCGCCCAACTATTGGGAAAGTGGGTCGCGAAGGAACGCGGAAGGCTTACCCCGGCCGGGCTGGCACCAGGCGAACGGGCCGAGCTGGAGCGGCTCCGTAAGGAGAACGCGCAGCTCAAAGAGGAGGTCCGGTTCTTGGGGGAAGCCGCCGCCTTCTTCGCCGCGAAGACCGCGAGGAGGACTGCTTCGAGCTGATCGAGGCGAAGAAGGCTCAATACCCGGTGGTTTGGATGGCGCGTCTGCTGGGTGTGGACAGGCGCCGCTACTACGCCTGGCGGCGCCGCCGCGCCAATGGGCCCACGCCCCGCCAGCAGCGCATGGACGGGCTGGTGGAGGCCGTCAAGGCCTTCCACGCCGCGTCGGACGGCACTTATGGTGCGCCGCGCCTGGTGTGGGACCTGCGTGAGGCGGGCTGGGATGTGTCCGTCAAGACCGTCGCCAAGGCGATGCGCCTGGCCGGGGTTGAGGGTATCTCGCCGAGGACTTATCATCCGCCCACTACCGTGCCCGGGCCCGGCCCGTTCCCCGTCGAAGACCTGGTCGCTAGGCGTTTCGACCAGGGAGCGAAGGACGCCGTGTGGTTCAGCGACATCACCTATCTACCGACCGGGGAAGGCTGGGCGTATTTGTGTACGGTCCGTGACGGGCACACCCGCCGGGTGCTGGGCCGTCAGGTCGAGCCGCACATGAAAGCCAGTCTGGTCGTGGCGACGCTGAGGCAGGCCGCCGCTTTGCGTGGTGAGTTGCCCGGGACTGTCATTTTCCATGCTGATCGAGGAGCACAATTCACTTCCGCTGAACTCGCCGAGGTTTCGCGGGCCGTCGGCGTGTTGAGGTCAGTTGGTCGTACAGGTGTTTGCTGGGACAACGCTCAACAGGAAAGTTTCTGGTCTACTCTTAAGACCGAGTTCTACAACCGGCATGTGTTCGCGACCGTCTCCCAAGCCAGGCGGGCCTGCTACGTGTGGATTGACTCGTGGTACAACGCGCGCAGGCGCCACTCCAAAATCGGTTACATGTCTCCGCTACAGTATGAGCAGAGCCTTGTCGAACAAGCCGAAGGAAACTAACAAACTGTCCGACAAACGGGGTTAACCTCACTCTTACAATGTGGCTGGGCGGCGGCCAGCAATCTTCCGGGCCACGCCCCGATGCGTCAACGCCTAACACTCTCACCACGCCGCCACGAATGGCCGAGGCACACCGTGCCAGCATCCCGGTCAGCCGACCCCAGGGCGTGAAGCCATCCGGGAGCCGATCCGAGGCCACATGTTCTCCGCAAATGGAGCAGTCGCTATTGCGAGTGCGGCGCGGCCCGGCACAAATGGGACGCGGTCGCGTTCTTCATGGCGTGCTGATACCGCTTCGAGCCGGGCAGAGTTCGTGGCGAGCTTACGCACGAGTCGCGCGCTGAACTGCATACAACTTGCGGGTCCCGCAGCGTACAAAACGCGGGCTGAATCGCGTACAAGTTGCGGGTTAGCCCGGGAGCTTTTCGTGTCAGCGTGGCTTAATGCCTGGATGGAGTATCTTCCCCGGGTAGCGGACCAAGAACTGGCCGACCGTCTTCGACGCAGCGGCGCCGTTCTGTAGCTGAGGACTTGCGGCGTGACCGAGCCGAGCACACCGAAACGCCCAACCGCATCCAAGCCCAACCCGATTT
>JAIRXV010000413.1 GCA_031268115.1 Bifidobacteriaceae bacterium | reverse complement strand
GCTGGTCCGGGCTTTGCCCCGCCCACCGTGCGCGGTCGTCGGCCGGTTCTACGCCGGCCTCCTCGGCGCCCCCTTCTTGGGGTCGATTCACCGGGCGCCAACGCGTCCACCAAAGAAAGGAATTTCATGAGAAGCACAACACTCGCCGGCCGATCGCCTTCGGCCGCGACCCGGCGGCGCCCCCACACCCTGGGGCTCCACGCCAGGGGTGCGGTGGCCGCGGCAGGAGTGCTGGGCATCGCCGGTGCATTGGTTTGTGGGGCACCGGCCCAAGCCGCCGTCGTTGAGCTGGACGATGTTTCGCTGAGCTGGTCCGTCAACGCCGAATCCGGCGGTGGGGCCTATTTCGGCGGCTGTAACTTCCTATCCGCCGGGGCCGCCGGCGATTCGACCCGCTCGCGGGTATGGACCGAGGCGGACGGGTTCTATTCCTCCGCCGTGGGCAACGTGTCCTTGGCCAAGCCTTATGACGGCGCCGGAACAGTTGCCCCAACGTGGGCCACCAAATGCCAGAACGCTGCTGGAGGCGCGGTCACAACCGCGGCCGCTTCGACTACCGGGACTGTCGCCACGTTCGCGGCGGGGGTCGGTGAGCTGGACCTCGACGCGGGAACGGCCGAGATCGACTGGAAGGGTGCTTTGACTGTCGCTTTCTACGGCGGGATGACCTATTGGACCCTCTCCGGTCCGCACCTGAGCGTCGCGGGAGGCAAAGGCACCTTGACCGCCACGGGGTCGGGGTTCGGTGCGTCGATGGACGATCCAAACGTTTGGGAATCGATCGCGCCGCGAACAATCACCTTGGCAACTTTGTCGAACGTGGCACTCACCGATGAGGGCTTCGAGCTGACGCCCGACTATCTCGGCGTCGAAGTAACCCCGGTATCGGGGGCGGCGCAGAACCGGACGGGCGATTCCTGGGGCTCGTTCCCCCAGGATTTCATTGCCTTCCATGCTCTGACCGGACAGTCGTCGTATTGGTACTCCTCAGGTGGGGCCGCGGATCCTAAGAAGGTGCCGAGTCCCATCGCCGTGGAGTGGCAACTAGCTAGTCCGCCCAGTTCCGCGCCGAAGGTCACCGTATCGCAGGTGAAAGTCCCAGGCGCGCAAGCCGTCGAGGTAACCGTCACCGGCGAAGGCTTCGACCCGCAGTCCTCGCTGGCCGTATACCCGCCACTGGCCGGGGGTCCGGGTGGCGTGTACGTTGCCTTCGGCAAGTTTGCCCAGGTTTGGAAGCCGTCTGAAGGCGCGGCATCGTCGGCCCGGCCGAACGCCAGCGTCAAATGGGCAGTGCTGGAAGAGAACATCCAGCAGGTTGGCGGCACCCAAAACGGGGCCGTGGCATTGAACGCCGACGGGTCTTTTACGGCGACTTTGACCCTTTCCAAGGAGGCAGCGGACGCCAACGGGATCGATGGCGGCAACTACGGCATTTATACGTATGCCGGCGGTGGCGCGGTCACGCCAGGGTTTGAGACCTACACCGCGGTCTCTTTCCTTGCCCCTGGAGACATTCCGATCGATGTCACCGTGCCCGAGCAGAACCCGCCCGAGCCGCCGGTTGGGGAATTCACTTGGACAATCGCCAGTTCGGCCGCAGTCAATATGGGCACCGCGGTGGCGGGCGCCGACTCCTTCGACGCAACCGGATCGCTGCCAGCGATCGAAGTGAAAGACACCCGTGCCGCGGCACCCGCGTGGACCCTCTCCGGTCAGGTGTCCGACTTCGTTGGCGGCGAGAAGTCCTTCGATGGGCAGGCCCTCGGCTGGGCGCCGAGCGTTGGCGCCAACACCGTCGGCGCCGTCGCCGGAGCCGCCATCGCCCCGGGTGAAGGCGGCACGGGCCTGACCGTGTCCCGCACCCTGGCCGGTTCGGCGTTGGGGCACACCCTGGGCAGCGCCAGCCTGACCGCTGGCCTGAGTCTCGCCATTCCGCTGGATACGGCGGCCGGCGATTACACGGGCATCCTCACCCTCACCGCGATCGGATGACCTTGCGCCTGACAGCGCTGCTCGCACCGGTCCTGCTGGGGATGCTCAGCGCATCCCCAGCAGGACCGGTCGCTTGGGCGGACACGGACATCGCGGCGGGCGCCCCGAGCGGCGCGACCCAAACCGCCGACGATGAGGGGGACAGTCTCACTTGGGGTTTGGCTCCTGCGCCGGGCGACGGCCCAGAACGGGCCAACTATGCCTACACCCTGGACCCCGGACAATCGGTCGGCGACGGGATTGTCGTAACCAACCGTTCCTCCCGGGCCATCGACCTCGATGTCTACGCGCGCGACGCTTTGACTACCGCGGACGGCAACCTCGACCTCCAGCCCGCAGCAGAACAGCCGACGGGTCTTGGGACGTGGATCGCATTCGAAACCTCGACAATCCACCTGGAGCCCGGCGAATCGACCACCGTCGCGTTCACTGTGGCGGTCCCACCAGAGGTTGGACCGGGAGACTACGGCGGTGGGATCGTCACGTCCGTGGTCGCAGACGCCGCAACCGGCGCCGTCACGGTCGACCGCCGTTTGGCGCTGCGAGCGTTTGTGCGGGTGAACGGCGAGTTGAGCCCCGCCCTGGAGGTCCGCGAGGCAACTGTCGCGGCCCCGAGCGGCATCAACCCGTTCGCCACCACCGCGGCCAAGACCCGCATCGCGATCGCCAACACCGGCAACGCCCGCCTCGTACCCACGGTGAACGTCGAAGTGACGGGCCCCTTCGGCTGGCTTGCGGCGGCGGGGCCCACGTGGGTGGGGGAGGAGATCCTGCCGGGGTCCGTCATCGTCCAAGAGATTGAGGTTCCCGGGGTGCGGGCCCTGGGGCGCGTCAACGCGAGGATCGCGATTACGGCCGCGGCCGTGGGCGTGGGCGGTACCGGTCTTACCGCGCAGGCCACCGGGCGTGCGGCCGCCTGGGCCATTCCCTGGAGCCTGCTGGCGGTCATAGCGGCGGTCGGTCCCTGCGCTTGGTGGCTGGCCCGGTGCGGCGGAGTGAAGGGCCGAGTGAAGCGGACCGGCGCGCCCCCGCCGTGACACCCAAGGACGGGAGCACACTGGTGAGCGTGAGCAGCCACGAAGCTCAGGCCCCCGCGCCCACCGCCAACCCGGACGGGATTCCGCGGTGGTTGCGTGTCCCTGCGGGGTACGCGTGGCGGCTACTTGTGTTAGCGGCGGCCGTCGTGGTTGTGGCAAGGGCGGTCCAGGGTGTCGAATTGTTGGCGGTTTCGCTGTTCTTGGCTTTGGTGATCGCGGCCGTTTTGCGCCCACTTGTCGGTGTGCTCGACCGGGTTATGCCACGGGTATTGGCTACGGTCTTGGGATTCGTGGCCGGGGTCGCGGTTCTCGGGGGCCTCGGTACGTTTGTGGGGATGTCCGTGGCGGGGCAGGCGCAAGTCCTGTCCGAGGAGTTCATCGACGGGCTCGGGGAGCTCAACGCTCTCTTGGCGAGAGCGCCATCGCCAATCTCCGACCTGGATCTGGCTGAAGCGGGAGACGCCCTGACCGGTTGGTTGGAACGGAACCAAGAGGCCATCGTTTCGGAGGCACTGGCGCGCGTCAGCGACTTTGCCGAGGTGCTGACGGCACTCATCTTGGCGTTGTTCTGTTCGGTCTTCTTTGTCACATCCGGCAGCACGATGTGGCGGTGGTTCTTGGGGCAGCTTTCGCCCCGTTCCCGACGCCGATGGCGGCTGGCCGGGGAATCTGCTTGGCGCACCTTCTCGGGCTACGTGCGTGGCATTGGCCTGGTAGCCGCGACGAATGGCCTGTTCGCCGGCATCGGTTTGGCGATTCTAGGTGTTCCGCTGTCGGCAGCCATCGGAGTGTTGGTGTTCTTGGGCACGTTTGTGCCGTTGATTGGCGCCGCCGTGGCCATGACCGTGGCGGTGGTGGTGGCCTTGGCCGC
>JAIRXV010000342.1 GCA_031268115.1 Bifidobacteriaceae bacterium | reverse complement strand
AGATTGCCGCCCTGCGCGAGGCCGGCATCGTCCACCCGCACCCCCACCCGCACCCCATCGAAGGAGCTGCCGGACATGCCCGACTGGAACCAGTCGGAACCCGCTGCCCGCACCGAGCCCGCGCCGGGCGGTACCCGCCGAGGCCTGCGGATTGAGCGGGTGTTCACCACACCAGGTGTCCATCCCTATGACGAGATCGCGTGGGAGCGGCGCGACGTGGTCCAAACCAACTGGAAGACCGGCCAGACGGTCTTCGAACAGAAGGATGCGGAGTTCCCAGATTTCTGGTCCATCAACGCTTCGACCATTGTTGCCACGAAATACTTCCGCGGTGCCCTGGGTACGGTGGAGCGGGAGTATTCGCTGCGTCAAATCATTGATCGGGTGGTTGGCGTCTACGTTGGGGCCGGTCAAGCGGGTGGGTATTTCGCCACGGACGATGACGCCGCTACTTTCGGCGCCGAACTCACCTGGATGTTGCTTCACCAAGTGTTTTCTTTCAACTCTCCGGTCTGGTTCAACGTCGGAACACCCGCACCCCAGCAGGTCTCGGCGTGCTTCATACTCTCAGTGGATGACACGATGAACTCCATCCTGAACTGGTACACCGAAGAAGGAATGATCTTCAAAGGCGGTTCCGGGGCGGGCGTCAACTTGTCGCGAATTCGTTCTTCGAAGGAGCTGCTGCGTTCCTCGGGTGGCACCGCGTCGGGTCCGGTTTCGTTCATGCGGGGGGCCGATGCCTCGGCCGGAACCATCAAGTCTGGCGGTGCCACACGGCGCGCCGCTAAGATGGTGGTGCTCGATGTGAACCACCCCGATATCGAAGAATTCGTGCTGGCCAAATGCCGCGAAGAAGCCAAAATCCGGGCGCTGCGCGAGGCCGGTTTCGATATGGATCTGGACGGTCGGGATATCGCTTCGGTTCAATACCAAAATGCCAACAACTCGGTCCGCGTCTCGGATTTGTTCATGCGGGCCGTCGAATCTGGCTCGATGTTCCCTCTGGTCGCGCGCACCACCGGGAAGACCGTCGAAGAGGTTGACGCTCGGCTGCTATTCCGAACCATCGCGCGGGCGGCCTGGGAATGCGCGGATCCTGGTATTCAATACGATGACACGATCAATTCCTGGCATACTTCCCCCGAGACCGGCAGAATCACGGCCTCCAACCCGTGTTCGGAATACATGCACCTGGACAATTCCTCCTGCAACTTGGCGTCCCTGAACTTGATGGCCTTTGCCCGGCCGGACGGCTCGTTCCATATCGAGCACTTTGTCAAGGCCGTGGAGCTAGTGGTGACGGCTATGGAGATCTCCATTTCTTTCGCTGATTTCCCGACCGAGGCCATCGCCCGGACCACTCGGGCTTTCCGGCAACTCGGCATCGGTTACGCCAACCTGGGTGCGTTGCTGATGGCGTGCGGTTTGGCCTACGACTCCGACGGGGGGCGGGCATTGGCCGCGACCATCACGTCTCTCATGACGGCCGCCGCGTACCGCCGGTCCGCGGAGTTGGCCGCGGTGATCGGCCCGTACGAGGGCTTTGGTCAAAACGCCGAGGCACACACTCGAGTGATGCGCAAGCACCACGCCGCCAACGATGCGGTTGCCTGCGTCGCGACCTCCGATACCGACATTCGTCAAGCGGCCGCTCGGGTTTGGGAAGATGCGCTGCGGTTGGGCACGGAGCACGGCTGGCGCAACGCGCAGGCCTCAGTGCTTGCCCCCACCGGCACCATCGGTTTCATGATGGACTGCGACACCACCGGTATCGAGCCGGATTTTTCTTTGGTGAAATACAAGAAGATGGTGGGCGGCGCGTCCATGCGGATCGTCAATCAGACGGTTCCAACGGCGCTTAGGCGGCTCGGCTATGCCGAAGAGACTGTCGAGGCGATTGTCGAATTCATTTCGGAAAACGGCCATGTGGTGGATGCCCCCGGACTGAGGCTGGAACACTACGAGGTTTTCGATTGCGCCATTGGCCGGCGCGCGATCGCCCCCATGGGTCACGTTCGGATGATGGCGGCGGTCCAGCCGTTCCTATCCGGGGCGATTTCCAAGACTGTGAACCTGCCCCAAAACGCCAGTGTTGAGGAGATCGAGTCGATCTACTTTGAGGGGTGGAAACTGGGTGTTAAGGCCTTGGCGATCTATCGCGACAACTGCAAGGTGTCCCAGCCGCTGTCCGATTCCTCGGCCAGCGTGAACAGTGGCGAAGAGGCCGCGCCGATCCCAAGGGCGGTGCGCAAGCGGCTCCCCAAACAGCGTCCTTCTGTCACCACGTCATTCTCGGTCGGCGGAGCCCAGGGGTATATCACCTCGGGTTCTTATCCAGACGACGGCCTTGGCGAAGTGTTCCTCAAACTCGGCAAACAGGGCTCCACGTTGGCTGGCGTCATGGACGCGTTTTCGATAGCGGTGAGCATCGGCTTGCAGTATGGCGTGCCACTGGAATCGTTTGTGCGAAAATTCGTCAACCAGCGTTTCGAGCCGTCGGGCATTACGGACGATCCCGATGTGCGGATGGCACACTCGGTGATGGACTACATTTTCAGGCGCTTGGCCCTGGACTATTTGCCGTTCGAGACGCGCGACGCTTTGGGGATCCACACTGCGGCCGAGCGGCAGCGTCAGCTGGAAACCGGTTCATATGAGGAACCGCCGGCGGACGATGGCGGAATGAGCCAAGACGTAGAAATCGAGCCGTCGCCGCGTGCCCCCGTTCCGGCCGCCCCGCCGGTGGCGCCGGCGCGGACCGTCCCGGTAAGAGCCGGAGCCGAGCCGCGCGCGGTCCATTCCTCAGCCGAATTGATGGAGGCCCTTCAAGGCCGCGAGGCCGACGCTCCAATTTGTATGACGTGCGGAACCAAGATGCGCCCATCCGGCTCGTGCCACGTCTGCGAGGGCTGTGGTTCGACATCGGGCTGCTCATGAGCCTGATAGCGCCTTGCCGTCGGATCCGCCCAATCCGTCGTCAGGTGGCGCGGGAACGGACCGCAGCCGCGCTAGGCCGGGGTGTTCTTCGAGCGCTTGCATGCCGTGGGTTTGGAGCACCGCGACGATGGCGATCATCGGCGCGGCGTCCCCGGTCAGCATGAGAGGCGATGCTCCGTCGAACTGGCAGATCAGTGTGGATT
Organism: Bifidobacteriaceae bacterium; assembly: GCA_031268115.1. GTDB lineage: Bacteria > Actinomycetota > Actinomycetes > Actinomycetales > WQXJ01 > JAIRRT01. The sequence continues at coordinate 5,455 of JAIRXV010000342.1, read as the reverse complement.
GGTCGATTTCGGGGTAGACGGCGATCATGGAGTTGAAATAGAAGCTCAGCTGCTGCCCGCCTGCCAAGCACACGATTCTTTGGTTGGAGACGAGCGTGCGGCAAACCTGGCGCTCGCGCCATTGGGCGCGAGCCATGGCCTCTGCCCGGCTTCGCGCCGAGGCGTTCGCGATCGCGGAGACCGCGAGCCCCGTGACGACAAACGCTGGGTGCCCGAAGTAGAACCCACCGCGGGTGGTGTAGGTGACATCGGAGCCGTAGTAGCGGGCGTAGACCGCAGGGGTCTCGAAGAGGAAGACCTCTTCCGGGCCCGAGACCACGTCCCAGACGCGGATGCCCGGGGGCACTTCGCGCCGAAGGAGAGACCGATAGAGATCGACGGACGCCCTCCAGGCGGCATCGCGCGCCTGGGCGGCCTGGATCTCAGCCAGCGGTGGGCCGTACTTGAGGCGGCGGTTGGCCTTACTCACCTTGACCATCTGGACGATCGCCACGACGATCAATGCGAGAGCCGCGGACCACCCAGCGATAAGGCCGCCGACCCACCTCAGTGCGACGCTGTTGGTTACCTGGGTCTGGTCGAGGTGGTAAAAGTCCACGATGGGGGCGATGAACAGTCCTGCTGCGCAGGCGAGTGGGACCAACCAGCGCAGGTGTCTTCGCACGCGGTGAGTCTACGTCAGTGAGGAGCAAGGACGTAGCAATGCTGGCTGCTGTGTTTCAGCTGGTCCGGGCTGCGGCCTCCTCGGCTGACGCGGTTGTCGGCCGCTCTATCGCCCGGCCTCCTAGCGGCACCCCACGGGATCCGAAAACTCGGCTCATCCGCACACGTTTCAGCAACAAAGGCAGCTAGCGATGCCATCACTCCACATCTGAGCTGCGGGACCAGATGTTCAGTCCCGCGTCGAACGAAAGGGTGTCGATGGCGCCCAATTCCTCTTCGCTGAACGCTGATCCGCCCAATGCCCCGAGGTTCTCCTCAAGTTGGGCCACGGAACTGGCGCCTATGAGGGCCGAAGTGACACGCGGTTCGCGCAGCACCCAAGCGATTGCCATTTGGGCAAGCGACTGACCACGGGCCGCCGCGATCCGACCGAGCCCTTCAATCGCCCGCAAGTTGGCGGGACTCAGATGCTCTGGTTTGAACGAGTCGCGCTCTTCTGCCCGTGAACCGGCCGGCACCCCATGTGCGTATTTCCCTGTCAACAGCCCCTGCGCAAGCGGCGAGAACGCGATCACACCCACTCCGGCATCGCCCGTCACATCCAGCAGGGAACGCCCGTCCGCCCTGGCCACAGGCGTCTCTATCCAGCGGTTGAGGATCGAGTAGGAGGGTTGATGAATAGTCAACGGCAAGCCGATCGCTTCCGCAGCGGCGAGGGCCGCCATCGTCCGCGTTGCCGAATAGGAGGAGATGCCAACGTAAAGTGCCCGCCCCGAATCGACGGCGGTCTTGAGCGCGCCCAGCGTTTCCTCGATGGGCGTCTCCGGTGTGACGCGGTGCGAGTAGAAGATGTCCACGTAGTCGAGTCCGAGCCGCGCCAGCGATTGGTCCAGCGAGGCCAGCATGTATTTCCTGGAGCCGCCGATGCCGTAAGGCCCCTCCCACATGTCGTAGCCGGCTTTGGTGGAGATCACCAATTCGTCTCGGTGAGCCGCCAAATCGGTGGCAAGGACTCGGCCCACGTTGCGTTCGGCGGCGCCGGGTGGGGGGCCGTAGTTGTTGGCCAGGTCGATGTGGGTGACGCCGCGGTCGAAAGCCGCAAGCAGCACCCGGCGGCGGTCGTCGAAGGGCACGTTGTCGCCGAAGTTCTGCCACTGACCCAGGCTGATGGGCGGAAGAAGCAGGCCGCTCCTGCCGCACTGAGAATAAGTTGCGGCGTCGTAGCGCTGGGGATCGGGCGAGTAGTCGGCCAGGGGTTGAGTCATGGCCCTAAGGGTACTGGTTGGAGCTTCGCCCTTCCCAGCCGATGCGGTGGCCAGCCGGTCTTCCACCGGCCGGATGGAGGCAAACCGCGCAGTTCTCCCTTTCGCCGCGGATCGCCGCGGGCGACGACGAGCTCGCCCGCGTCATCTTCCCAGGGTTAGAGTGTCCTTGCTTAGGAGTCTGTCGGAGAAAGACGTTGCACGAGCGCCGCCGCGCCCTCCACGCCGCGTCGATATAGAGCTTTTGGCTATTAGAACCGCGGCCCACTGCATCCCGATAGAGGTTTTGGACATTAGATCGAGTCGAAACGGGCCAATCCAACCATCCTAATAGCCGAAAGCTCTATTGATGTGAGCGCACACTGTCCACTATTGACCAAAAGCTCAAACGCCTGGGCACCGAGCGAACGTACCCGATCAGGCGTCCACCAACCGGAGGTGCTGGGTGGCGCGGGTCATCGCCACTAAGAGATCTCTCGGCCCGCCTTCGCCTTGGCTTACGCGGCGCGGATCCAGTACGACCACATCGTCGAATTCGAGGCCCTTGACTTGTGCGGGAGTCAACACCGCGATCCGGGCGTCCAACACACTCTGCCCAGTGGCCAGAGCGGCGAGGTCGGATTTCTCGACCGCCTCGCGGACTGCCTCAATCGTTTCTTCGGCGGCGATGATCGCGAGCCGGCCAGCCGTTTGAGCTAGGAGATCGCGGGCCTGGTCGAGGGCCGTGGCAACGGGGTCGGCGTTGCCTGGCACCCGTCGGAAGGCCCCTGGGACATCTCTCGCGGCGACCGTTGGCGTGATCGCTACCCCCGCCACCTGCGCCTGCCCTTCGGCCTCGGCCATGATTGAGGCGGGCGTCCGGTAGTTGATGGTTAGGCGCTCCGCCCGCCAGCCGGTCCCAGCGCCGCGCCGCGTACGCCCGGACTGCGCCGGGCCTTCGCGAGGGCCGTCATCGTCGGGAGTAAGGCGGTCCCCAAACACCGGGCCGAGGGCCCGCTCCCAGTCCACCGTCCCCGCGGCCGAGTGGGTCTGGCCGACATCCCCCACGATGGTCATGGAACGGCTCGGACAGCGCCGCAGCAAACAGCGCCAATCCATGGCGGACAGCTCTTGAGCCTCATCGACCACCACATGCCCATACGTCCAAGTGCGGTCTTGTGCGGCGCGTTCGGCCGTGGTCAGGACGGGGGCGCGGGCCGCCCAACGTTCGGCCAGCTGCTCTGCGTTGACCCAGCCACCGCCGAGCACTTTGGCGACATCCTCGGCGTAGGCGACATCGCGGGCGCGGGACGAGGCCTGCGCCCGTTGCTCGGCGCGTTGGGCCGAATCGTCCAGACCCAGTAGTTCCGCGGCCTCGTCCAGAAGCGGTATATCGCTGAGTGTCCAGGCCGAACCGGCGGGTCGGACCAGCAGCGCCCGTTCGCCCTCAGTCAAATGCGGCGCGGCGGCCTCCAACAGCACGGGCTTGGCATAGAGCTCTTCCAGGAGGGACATAGGCGTCATCGGCATCCAGGCCAAGTTCACAGCGATTCGCGTGTCGCGAGCCTGACGGACGTCATCGGCCAGCTCTTTGCGTTCGTCGGCCAAGTAATCGGCGCTCCCCATGGCCTCAGCCAAACGGTCAGTCAACGTGTCTACCAGGTAGTTCGCGAAAACCCGCCGGGCCAGGTTGTAGGGGCGGTGGGAACGGCGGGCGGCATCGCGGGCCGCGGCCACGTCCGATCGGCGCAACGTCAGGGAGCGCCCGAGTACAACAACAGTGCGATCCCCAGCAGGTAGGCGCTGCCGGTTGCGCACCGCCCTGCGGATCGCCTGGGCCATGGCCACGCGGCCCTTGATGCGCGCAACCTCGGGGGAGTCGACCGCGCTGGCCGTCAGCCCAGGAAGGAGCGAGCCCATGGTCGTCGTGACCACGCCGGTCTCACCGAGGGACGGCAGCACGTGGTCTATGTACGTCAGGAAAGTGCCGCTCGGTCCCACCACGAGGACACCGCGAGTCGCGATCTGGTTCCGGTGTGTGTACAACAGATAGGCGGCGCGGTGCAGCGCCACCGCCGTCTTGCCGGTGCCGGGTCCGCCCTGGACCACTAGGGGACCGGCCAGCGGGGCCCGGATGATGCGGTCCTGCTCGGCCTGGATCGTGGCGACGATGTCGCTCATTCGCCCGGTGCGATGGGACGCGAGCGCGGCCAAAAGGGCACCTTCGCCCGCCAACGCCGACGCGTCTTCCACCGTCTCCAGGTCGAAGACCTCGTCTTCGAGGGCGATGACGGCCCGCCCCTTCGTGGTGATGTGCCGTCGGCGGCGCACACCCATCGGATAGCGGGCCGTCGCCTGGTAGAAGGGCTCCGCGGCGGGGGCCCGCCAGTCCGTCAGGATCGGGTTGTGTGCCGTGTCCGTAAGGCCGATCCGACCGACGTACCGGTGTGCGCCGTCATCGTCCGCGACATCCAACCGGCCGAAGCAGAGCCGATCCTCCACGCTGGACAACTGGGCTAGGCGGTCGGAGTGGAGAGCGGCGAACGCATCCCGCTCGGATCGGTTCTGCGGCGAACCGGAGAAGCGGGCGTGGCGCACCTGGTCGAGCCGTTCCTGGGCGATGTTCCGCAACTCGTCGAGGCGAGCGTAGAGGACGTCGATGTAGGCCTGTTCGCGTTCTAGCTGGCCACCCTGCGGCTTCGCGCCCAAAGTACCCCTCCCGTCGCCGGATTCGGCAGACCTTCTATTCTAGGGCGCCGGCGAATAACCGGCGTCCGGCCGCGTCAGCGGGGAAGAGCGTAGCTCTGACCTGCTGAAACGCGCCAGCTAACATCTAGGACGGTGGTATTCCACCACCCCAGGCGGTCGTGGGAATACGACGGTCCCTATCATGCTTGCTGGCGCGTTTGCGCTGGTCCGGACCCTGGCCCTCCTCAACTGAAGCCGTCGCCCGGTTCGTCGTCGGCCTGAAGAGAGTGGCGCCGCCGAAGCGCGTCCTCGCCCCCGCCGCTGCGCGATGGCGCCCCCACCCCGTTGCCCTGCCTACGGTCCGAAAAAGCTGGTCAGGGGGAAATCTCTGTACGATGGATGGCGTCACCCGCCACCCGCCCGGCGCGGGAGCCGGCTCAAGTCTCGGCCGGGAGCGGGAATGTTCCCAGGCCGGCCCGTGTTGAAGAAGAGAAGGCGAAACAGACAACCATGAGGAGGCCCTGACTTGACGTCTACTTTATACTCTCTTGACCCGGCGGTCGTCGCCGAAGCGCAGGGGACCGCGCCAGTCTTGCTGTACGCGTTCGACGGGTTCGTCGACGCCGGCATCGCGGCGGGCCTGGCGATCAACGATTTTGCGACCCACGGCGAGGCTCGTCGTTTGGCCACGTTTTCCGCGGACGAACTCGTGGACTACCGCTCCAGGCGCCCGCCGATGGTGCTGGGAGCCAGCGGCTGGGAAGCCGTACACACCCAGGAACTCGCCATCGACCTTGTTCACGATGCCCAAGGGACGGGCTTCCTGCTGATGTATGGACCCGAACCCGATTTGCGCTGGGAGG
>JAIRXV010000254.1 GCA_031268115.1 Bifidobacteriaceae bacterium | reverse complement strand
ATTGGATAGATGAGCTGCGGCGCTTGAATGGGCTGGACGCGGCTGTGCGGGACTACGTGCTCGCCCTGCCGGGTGCGCAAGCGGTGATAGCCCATTACACGGCCGCTTTGGAGGCGATCCTCGACGCTTACGCCAAGGAATCGCACCCGCGGCTCGCGGTCGCGGTGGGCTGCACTGGCGGCAAACACCGCTCCGTCGCAATCGCGGAAGAGTTGGCGGCCCGTTTGGAGGCGCGCGGGCGGGTGCGCACCACGCACCGGGATTTGGGGCGCGAGTGAGTGGGCCGGCACACCCCAGGGTGGTGGCATTGGGCGGCGGCCATGGCCTGGCCGCCACGTTGGCCGCGTTGCGTGAGATCACGCCGTTGGTCACCGCCATCGTCACTGTCGCGGACGATGGCGGCTCCTCCGGGCGTTTGCGCCAAGAGTTCGGGGTTCTTCCGCCGGGCGATTTGCGGATGGCGTTGGCCGCGTTGGCGCCGCAAGACGGGCACGGCGAGCTGTGGCGACAGGTGCTGCAATACCGTTTCGCTTCCGAGGGGGAGATGGCGGGGCACGCCGTGGGGAACCTGCTGCTCGTGGCGTTGTGGTCGCTCCTCGAAGATGAGACCGCGGGGCTCGACGCGGTGGGGCGGATGCTCGGGGTGCGCGGTCGGGTGCTGCCGATGTCGAAGGTGCCCGTGGATGTGGAGGCCGACATCTCCCGGCGAGTGGAGGGCGGGGACGTTTGGCGCACCACGGTCCACGGTCAAAGGCGAGTTGCCGTGGGGGACGGGCGGGTCGATGCGATCCGGCTGGTCCCCCAGGCGCCCCCCGCGTGCGCGGAGGCCGTGGAGGCATTGGCCGAGGCAGATTGGATTGTGTTCGGTCCAGGGTCTTGGTACACGTCGGTCATTCCACATTTCATGGTGCCGGGTCTGGCGGCGGCCATCTCGGCCGCACGGGGCAAACGAATCGTCACACTCAATCTGGCGCCTCAACGCGGGGAGACCCCGGGGTATACTGCCGCAGACCATTTGGCCGCCTTGCACGCGTATGCGCCGGGAATCGGTTTCGATGTCGTAATTGTCGATCCCTCCGCGGTGGGCGACCTCGATGCGTTGACGGCGTTGGCCGGCGAGCGTGGAGGCCGTGTGCTGGTCAGGACCGTGCGGGCACCCGATGGTACGCCGGCCCACGATCCGCTGTCCCTTGCCGCCGCGTACAGGGAGGGCTTTGAGGGCTGACGCGCGTAGCGGACCGCACGGGCAGGCACCAGGAAGGGGATCGACCCGGCATGAGACCGAAGCCCAACGGGGTGCGAACGTGGCTTTGACTGCCGCCGTCAAGGAGGAACTGGCGCGTGTGCCAGTGGCGAAGACCTGTTGCAGGCGGGCGGAGACGGCGGCCACGCTGCGGTTCGCCGGTGGGTTGCACATCATCTCGGGTCGGATAGTCGTTGAGGCCGAGCTGGACACGGCGATGGCGGCACGCAGGTTGCGTGAGACCGTTGCCGGGCTCTACGGGAATCGGTCCGAGATCATCGTCGTTTCCGGAGGGGCGCTGCGCCGAGCCAACCGGTACCACGTTCGTTTCGCGGTCGAGGGGGAGTCGTTGGCCCGACAGTCGGGGCTGCTCGATTCGCGCGGGCGGCCCGTGAGGGGTTTGCCGACCCAGATCGTCTCGGCCGGCTCCTGTGACGCGGTGGCGGCATGGCGCGGTGCTTTCTTGGCGCGGGGGTCGCTGACCGAACCGGGCCGGGCGTGCTCCCTTGAGGTGACCAGCCCCGGCCCAGAGGCGGCGTTGGCCTTGCAGGGCGCTGCTCGCCGTGTCGGAGTGGCGGCGAAATCCCGTGAGGTGCGGGGCGCGGACCGGGTGATGATCCGAGACGGCGAGGCGATACACCGGATTTTGACCTTGATGGGTGCGCACGAATCGGTGCTCGATTGGGAGGAGCGGCGCGTGCGCCGCGAGGTCCGCGGCACCGCGAACCGGCTGGCCAACTTCGACGACGCCAATTTGCGACGCTCGGCTCGCGCCGCCGTGGCGGCGGCCGCGCGGGTGGAGCGCGCGTTTGTCATCCTGGAAGGGGAAGTCCCAGACCATCTGCGTCAGGCAGCGGAGCTGCGGATCGCCAACAAGCAGGCCTCGCTGGAGGAACTGGGCCGAATGGCGGACCCGCCGCTCACGAAAGACGCCGTTGCCGGGCGTATCCGTCGCCTCCTGGCGATGGCCGATCGCCGGGCTGCCGAGGTCGGTATCGAGGGTACGGAAGCGAACCTCCCCGCCGACCTGTACGACCTGTAGGTCAGTGGCTGGTACGTGGCCCGCGGTGTTGTGGGGTGTGTTGGTACGGGTGTAGGGTCGCGTTGTTTTGGGGCCTTGGTCCCGACGTTCGGTATTGGTCTGGTAGCCGCTGCTCGTGGCCGCTGGGGAGAGGGTCGGCGTTGCGATGAGTGGAGCCAAGTTTGCTGGGTTCGGGCGCGGAGTGCTCCTGGAAGCCAAGGGACCGGGGTACGCGCGATTTGTGAGGGATGGCAAGTTTGAAAGCTGGTTCACGGGCCCAGAAGACTTCCTGGGTCAGGCCGATAGACAAGAGTGGGCAGCGGCAGCGGTGGGCTCGCCCATAAGATGGTGTTTTGCGGAAGAGGGGCCCGCAGACTCAGTTCGAGCAATGTTCAAGGATCAAAACTCCATGATTGAGGTGTTGCATGTCCCCTTTGTGGAGTAGGAATTCGATCAATAGTTGGAGTCTAGTCAGTATGGTCTCTGCGGTCCAGCCGATCATCCGCCGTAGGCGGGTTCTACTTGAAGGGAAACTGTTGGGTTATGGATGATTGGTATATCGGTGCGTATTGGGGGAGGCGCCGTGAGTCGGCCGGCGATTGCGCCGGAAGGTTGTTGAAGTTCTTGACCAGCGTCGGGTCGGCCAGTGGGGAGTTGTCGCGTTGGTTCCTAAAGGGGTGGACCCGCAGGCAAGCATTGAATAGTCCGGTGGCGTTGAACGAGCAGTTCTTGACTGAGTTGATGTTGCAGGGACGCCAGTATACCGATTTCGGTCATGAGTTGATCGAGGATCTCGGTTTCCGAACAGCAATGTGGAACGGCAAGGAACCCGGCGTGTCGTTGAGGGTCGGTGTGGGCCGATTTGGAAAGGGCCCGGGCTCGGTGTCCAACAACGTGGTCGTGGATATCGGGACACGCGTGGACGATCGTGAATCGCTGTTTGAATTGGGCGTAGCCGAACAAGTTATGGGTGCGGTGGTGGCGAGTTGGGACCCCGATTGGGCCACTTGGAACAACAGGCAGGTGCGAGACTCCCAGGAAGTGGCGGCGTTGGGTTTGAGCGCCCAGGTGGGTTGGTTGACGTATCTGTCGGCGCCACGGGCGAAACTTGCGAAGATTCACGACGCGCAACCGATGGGGCCCGGTGTGCTTGTGGTCGCCGCCGACAAGGCCGAGGATGTCGATGCCGAGCGGGTCATAGGGTTGCATCGAACTCTAAGAAGGGCATTGCGGGCCACCCCCCTGTAGCCAGACCCGCTCAGCGGCGAGACCCGACGTGGAGCGGTGGGGGCTTGGCGCCGCGGCTACGGTCCGCGCAGGCCCGCCCGGATCGCGAAGGCAACCAGTTGGGCGCGATCGCGGGCTCCGACTTTCGCCATCGCGTTGGCCGCATGAGTCTTGGCGGTGAATCGCGAGATGGACAGTTCGGTGGCGATATCGGAGTAGGTCAGACCGCCGGCCAAGGCGCGCACAACGTCGTGTTCGCGCGGCGTCAGGCCCGTGAACAGCCGCTTTAGTTGTTTGTCTGGCGCCGGCGCGGTGTTTGTCACGACATGTCGGATCAGGGCGGCGGTCGCGCCTGGGCTGAGCGTCCCGCGCCCGGCGTGAGCTTCCTTGATTCCAGCGATGAGTTCGCGTGGGCTCACGCCTTTAGAGAGGAAACCGCCCGCCCCGGCCTGGATCGCGGCTATGACGTTCGTGTCCTCGTCGAAAGTGGTCAGCACAACAATCTGGGTTTCGGACGGCTCGGCCATCTGGCGGATGCGCCGGATCGCTTCGACACCGTCGATCCCTGGCATTCGCAAGTCCATCAACATCACGTCCGGACGGGCGGCGGCCCACTCGCGCACGGCGCCGATGCCGTCTACGGCCTGTGCGACAACCTCTATTTCCGGGTCCGTTTCGAGAATCGCGCGCAGGCCGGCCAGGATCATTTCCTGATCGTCTACAAGCATGATTCGGATCACGCCGAGTCCTCCACGCCGTCCACCGGTAGGACGGCTCTGACAACAAACCGACCGTCAGCGCTGCCCGCGGCGATGGTTCCACCGGCCGATGTCGCCCGTTCAGGCATTCCGACCAAGCCGAAGCCTTCCACGTCGCTGGGGTGTGCGCCGTCGTCGGTTTCGCGACGTTTGGCGTCCAACAGGGGATTCGAGGCGAGGACCGCGACTTTCCCCGGCGATGACGTCACGGTCAGCTCTACGGGTCCCCGACCGTGGCGTTGGGCATTCGCCAGCGCCTCTTGGACGATCCGAAACACCGCCGTACCCACCTGCTGGTCCAATTCGGCGGGGCACGGATCGATCTGAGCGTGGACGTCCAGACCGGCATCGGCGAACGATTCGATCAGAGCGCCCAGGCGGCCGTATCCGGCGGCGGGCGCCGTATCGGTGGGATGTTTGGCCCGCAACACCGACAGAATCCTCTGAGTCTCGCGCAACACGGCGCGAAGGCGTTCGCGGGCGTCGGTCAGATCGCCCAGGGCGGCGTCCGCTCCCGGTGGCAGATGCACTTCGGCCGCCCCCAGATTCATCGACAGCAACGCAAGCTCATGCCCGAGTAGATCGTGTAGATCGCGGGCAATTCGCACCCTTTCCAGCGCGATTCGCTGTTGGATGACCGATTCGCGGGCCGTGGCCGCCTGTTCCACCTGCCTCGCCATGGAGGCCCACGCGCGGCGCTGTTCTCTAACGGTCGATCCGGCGAACGCGAACATGAGCGGCGCGAGCGCGGCCGCCGCCAACCCCCAACCGACCTGCCCAGCTTCCAGCAGGGTCGCCAAACAGTTGCCTAGGGCGGCGGCGAGCCCACCCAACAGGCCGGGCACGCCCCGCGCGCAGGCCACGAACACAACGAACCCGGCCACCGGCCAAGTCGAGATCGGGCTGTCACCCAGAAGCTGGCCCGCCACTGGGGCAACCGCCGCAATCCCCAAACCCAGCCACGGCGAACGCCACAGAGCCACCGCGCCCGCGACGAGGACGATCGATGTGTCGATCACGGCGCCCGGTGGGCGGCCCAGCATGAGGGCCAGAACGACATCGGCCAGCGCCAAGGCGCCCACCAACGCTAACGCCACGTATTCCGGACGGTTGCGCCGGAGGAACCGAACCAAGCCGGGCGCCCGCCTGGCCTGAGGCTCGGCGGGCGGTTGGGCTGGTTCGGCGGCCACGCGGGCGATCCTGCCACCCGCAGACGGGAGGCGGCTACTGCGATCGACGTAGGTCGGTGTGGCGCGCGCGAGCGATGACACCCGCAGTGCGGCGGACAAGACTTGAAAAGGTGCCCGGATCCCGGCGCCCGGCTCCACCGAAGGAACCGCGCCGCGCCACCCCCGGCACCCTCAATGGCAAATGGAAACAGGAGAAGCACGCATGCGACAACACCACCGAAAGAACTCCCACCCCATTCGGGGCATCCTGGCGGCGGCCCTCGCCGTCTGCCTGGCGGGCGCCATGGTCCCCGGCGCATCCGCGGCGGATCCGCGGGCCGATGCCGGCCGGGTCACCATCCAACCCAGCACCCGGGTTGCGGGCCTGGTCAGCCAGATGACCTTGGCCGAGAAGCTGAGCTTCGTCGTCAACAACGTGGATCCCGAGCTGATCACCTCCGCCGGGTATATCCCCGGTGTGGCAAGACTGGGCATCCCCCCGCTGCGGCTGGCAGACGGCACCGCTGGCATCCGCACTGGCACTGGTATCGCCCAAACGGCCACCGCAATGCCAGTGCCGACCATGCTTGCTTCGACGTTCGATCCCGAATTGGCCTACGCCTACGGTGCCGCCATCGGTGAGGAAGGGCGGGCGCTGAGCCAGGATGTGCTGCTCGCGCCGATGATCAACGTCATCCGCGTACCGCAAGGCGGCCGCAACTTCGAGACGTTCAGCGAAGACCCGCTGGTCACCTCCGCGATCGCCGCTTCCGAGGTCACGGGCGTGCAAGACGCCGGGATGATTGCCACCGCCAAGCATTACGCGCTGAACAACCAGGAAGCCAATAAGACCCAGGTTTCCGCCAATCTCAGCGACCAGGCCTTCCATGAGGTCTATCTGCCGGGCTACGCGGCCGCCGTCGATGCCGGTGCTGGCGCCGTGATGTCCGCGTACAACAAGGTCAACGGGACATTCTCGGCCAGCAACTCCGTCCTGTTGAACGACATCCTCAAGGACGAGCTCGGTTTCGACGGATGGGTCATGTCCGATTGGGGCACCGCACACGATCCAACCGATATGAACGCTGGCCTGGACCAAGCGATGTTCTGGCCGGACTCCCAGGCCAATCGGGGTTACTTCCTCCCCTCGTTCATGGAGCCCGCCCTAGCTGACGGAACCGTGCCCATGGCCGCCCTGGACGATGCCGTCGCCCGAATCGTTGGACAAATGGAAAGGTTCGGGCTGCTGGACGGCGCCGCCACCGACCGTCCGTCGGCCGCCGCGGCCTCCACCAAGGCTGAGGCTGTCGCCCAAGATGTGGCCGAGGCCGGGGCGGTGCTGCTGAAGAACGACGCCATCCTGCCCCTGTCCGAAGGAGGCGACATCGCGGTTTTCGGCCTCACCGCCGATGAACCGAAGGTGGGCGGATCCGGCAGCGCCTCAATGGAACCTGGAGCGGCGCAGTCGCCGTTGACAACCCTCCGCGAACGGGCCGGCGCCTCCGCGACCGTCACCTGGGCAAGCGGTATTCCCTCGGGCGCCCCAATTCCGCTCGCTTCGGTGGTGGCCGGTGCAGGATCGCCTGCCTTCCCATTCGACGCTGCTGGCAACATCGTGGGAAGCGGGGCGTTTATGCCACCGTTCGTGGGAACGCTCACGGTGCCAGAAACTGGCTCCTACACGTTCAACGCCGACATCATGGGCATCGCCAACTTGCAGATCGACGGCAATACCGTCGCGCAAGGAATGGGCTCGTATTCCTCGGGCACCGTCTACTTGACCGCCGGAGATCACTCGATCCTATTGATGGCCACCGGTCAGGGCCGGCTGACTTGGATCACGCCGTCGGGTGTCGCCGCGGCGTTCGCCGATGTTGCCACGCGGGCCGCGGCCGCCGACAAGGCCATCGTGTTCGCGTACGACCAGACCGCCGTGATGGCTGATCGCACAAGCCTCACCCTGCCCTCAGGACAAGACGGCCTCATAGAGGCCGTCCCGAACGCCAATCCGAACACCATTGTGGTGCTCAATACCGGATCGGCGCTGACCATGCCTTGGCTTGGGAAAGTCAAGGCCGTGCTGGACATGTATTACCCGGGCCAAAAAGGTGCCGAGGCCACTGCGCGTCTGCTTTACGGCGACGCGAATCCGTCGGGCAAGCTGACTCAAACCTTCCCAGCGAGCGATTCGCAGACCCCAATCGCCGGCGACCTCGATCTCTACCCGGGGTTGGGCGATGTCACCACCTACCGTGAGGGTATCGACGCCGGTTACCGCTGGTATGCCCGCCACAAGGTGGAGCCCCTGTTCCCGTTCGGTTTTGGCTTGTCGTACACGACGTTTTCCTACGCTGATCCCGTGGCGAGCCAGGATGGGGACACCCTGACCGCGACGGTGAAGTTGACCAACACGGGCTACCGCGCCGGCACTGAAGTGGTCCAGGTGTACGCCGGGCCTACTCCTGGGGTGGACGCCGACCAGCCGGTACGCAAGTTGGTCGGCTTCGCCAAGGTTGAACTGGGGCCCGGTGCGAGCCAGACGGTTGAGATTCCAATCGACATCCACCAGTTCGAGTATTGGGATTCAGAGGCCGGGGCTTGGAAACTGGCGGAGGGATCGCGACGCCTGGCCATAGGCGGTTCTTCGGACGATGCCGCGGTCCAAGCGATCGCGGATGTCACCGACCCGAGCACGCCGGCACCCGATCTGGGGGCTACTTCGGCGGCCCTCCTGAAGGGCGTTGTCGGAGAGGCAACCGATCTGGACGCCACGGCCTACACGGCTGAGACGTGGGCGGCTGTGGCAGCCGCCCTCAGTGCAGCGGCGCAATTGCTGACCGACGCCTCCGCGACCGATTCGCAGCGGCTGGAGGCGGCGCTGGGCCTGGTGACCGCCATCGGCGGACTCCAACCCAGGGCGAGCGGGCCGCCCGTACCCGGCGACAGCCCACTGCTTCGCCAGGTCGCGGACATCGTTGCCGACCTGCAAAGCCGACCGGGTGCATCGCCCGATCCGCAGCTTCAAGCGACACTCGCGGCGCTGGCACTGGCCTTGGCCGAACTGAAACCGGCTCCAAGCTCGGACAACACAACCACGGTGACGCCGGGTGCGGTCAGGGTCAAGGCGGCCCAATCGACCCTGGTGTTGGCCAAGGGCAAGTCGCAAACCGTCCCGGCCTACGCGTACACCGACGCTGGGACCGCGCAGCGCCCCACGTGGGCCTCTTCGAACACCAAAGTGGCCACCGTCAACGCGAAGGGCAAGATCGTGGCCAAAGGGGTCGGCAAGGCCACCATCACAGTCAAGGCGACAGGCGCCAATAAGGCGACCATCAAGGTGAAGGTGGTGTCCGCGGCCGCGGCGAAGAGCTCCAGCGCCGCCGGGAAGTCGGCCGCCGTAAGCGGCCTCTCCTCCCGGATGTTCTTCAAGGTGTCGTTGATGTCGGACTCGCTGGGCGCCCGCTGGGCGTGGCGGGGGGCGGCCGGGGCGAGGGCCGCCAAGGCTATCGCGAGGCCCGCTGCCATGGCGGCCGCCGCGGCGGCCGCCGAGGGGCGGCGGGCGCCTGGGCGTGTCGGGCGAGGCGGGG
>JAIRXV010000497.1 GCA_031268115.1 Bifidobacteriaceae bacterium | reverse complement strand
TGAGCCAACGTGTTCTCGCGGGCGTCACGCTCCGCTTCCACGGCGTCCCGGCGCTCGCCGGCGCGTCCCAGGGCGGCAGTCACCAGGGCGAACAGTTCGCTGAGGCCGCCTTCCACGGCGTGGGCCAGGTCTGCGGCGGCGGCCCGCTTGGCGGCCCGGATGCGCGCGGCCTCCCGCGCCGCCCGCTCCGCGCCCGCCGCCCGCTCGGTGGCTTCGATTCGCGAAGTCAAGGCCCTGGCCCTCTCTTCGCTGGTTCGCAGGGCTAGGCGCGCCTCCGTCTCGGCGGTGCGCGCGTTGGCGGCCGCGGTGGCGGCTTGTTGGCGCTGGGCGTCATCGGGTTCGGGTTCTGCGGGCTCGCCGGCCCCGTCTTGCTCCGCCCGCTCCAGTCCACGCGCGAGGTCCGCGAGCGTGTTGCTTTCCTCGCCGTGCAGGCGTGTCGCCTCGGTCAGCGATGTGCGCAGCCGTTCGCCTTGGTCTTTGGCCGATCGGATCGATGCCCCGAGGCGCCCGAGCCGCTCCGCCACGGCGGTCAGTCGGGCATCGGATTCGTGGAGCGACGCGAGGGTCCCGTCCACGGCGCTTTGGGCCAAGTCGCGTTCGCCGAGCGCTCGCGCCAGCTCAAACGCGGCCCGCTCGGCCTCGGCCTTGGCCGCGTCGACCCGATCGGCGGCCTCGTCGTACTTGGCCTGAAGCTCAATCAGACTTGGGGCACCGGCGGACCCCCCCTCCGCCCACAACGCGGTGAGGACATCGCCGGCCACCGTCACCGCCAGCAGGTGTGGATCGTGCTGGACCACTCGCCGGGCCTGCGCCAAATCCTGCACGATGACGGCCTTGCCCAGCGTGTCCACCAGCGCCTCACGCAGTGGCCCGGCCACACGGACGGCGTCCGAAGCCCAAGTCCCCTCGACGGCCGCTTGGGTGGGGTTTGAGGGTCCGGCCGGGGATGCGGCGCCTAAGGGGGGTACGCTATCGGCGGCGATCAAGAGCCCAGCGCGCCCGGCATCGGCGTCGCGAAGCTGACGGATGGCGTCCACCGCCGAATCGACGGATTCGACAACTATCGCTTGGGCCGTGCGCCCCAGAGCGGCGGCGACCGCGGTCTCACATCCAGGCTTCACGTCGAGCAGCGCCGCGAGGGAGCCGAGCACACCGGGCGGGGGGTCCGCCAGCAGCGCCCCGGTGCCGTCGGTGCGCGCCAGGGAGAGTTCCAGGGTTTCGAGGCGGGCCTGCCAGGACGCCAGATCTCGCAGCGCCTCGGTGCGGCGGACCTGCCAAGCGTCGTGGTCGGCGCGGATCTCCTCAAGGTGGGTTACCGCCGCCTCGTGATTGGCGTCGAGATGGTGTTCGCCCGCTTCGGCGCCGGCGATCTGCTGTTCCAGAGCCGTGAACTCGATCCGGGCATCGGATTCGGCTTCGTCCACCTCGGCCAGGCGGGTGCTGAGACGGTTGAGTTCGTCTTCTCGGGCCTCCACTTTGGACCGGGCGGCGCGCACTTGACCGGCCAAAGTGGCGAGGCCTTCGCGACGGTCCGCGGCGGCGCGCATCAGGGCCGCGTGGCGGCGTTCCACCTGGTTGGCGTTGGATTCCGCCTCGGCGCGAGCGGTCTCGGCGCTCGCCAGCGCCTCGCGCAGAGCGACAGCCTCAGCCTCGAACTGGGCGGCTGAATCCCGTAAGCGCTGGGCCGTGGCATCGAGTGCCAGCGGATCAGAGCCCGGTGTTTCCGGCGCCTCCGCGCCCAAGAGGCGGACCCGCTCGGCGGCCAGCGCTTGCGTCCCGGCCACGCGGTCTCGCAGCGAGGATAGACGGAACCAGGTGCGGGAGGCCTCGCCGATCACGGGTGCCGCAGCCGCTGCGGCCTGCTCCAACTCGGCAATCTTGGCCGTGGCCTGGCGCAAGGTCCCGGCCACCTGGTCGCGGCGGGCAATCAGAGCGGTTTCGTCGGCCACGTCCGCGTCGAGGGCCGCAGTGGCCTCGGCCAGTTCGTCGGCGAGGAGCCGGGCCTTCGCGTCGCGGACCTCGGCCTGGATGGTGTGGGCTCGGCGCGCCACGTCCGCCTGTTTGGCGAGCGGACCGAGGCGCCGCCGGATCTCCCCGGTCAGGTCGGTGAGGCGGACTAGGTTGCCTTGCATCGCGTCGAGTTTGCGCAGTGCCCGCTCTTTGCGTTTGCGGTGTTTGAGGACACCGGCGGCTTCCTCGATGAACCCGCGCCGCTCCTCGGGGCTGGCCGAGAGGATCGCATCCAGCTTGCCTTGACCGACGATGACGTGCATCTCACGGCCCAGGCCGGTGTCGGAGAGGAGCTCTTGGACGTCGAGCAACCGGCATGGGCTGGCGTTGATCGCGTATTCGCTGGAACCGCTGCGGAACAGGGTTCGCGAGATAGTGACTTCGGTGTACTCGATTGGCAGTGCGCCATCGGTGTTGTCGATGGTCAGGCGGACCTCGGCGCGGCCTAAAGGGGCGCGGTTGCGGGTGCCGGCGAAGATCACATCTTCCATCGATCCGCCGCGCAGCGACTTGGCGCCCTGCTCGCCCATGACCCAAGCCAAGGCGTCTACTACGTTGGATTTGCCGGACCCGTTGGGTCCGACGATGCACGTCACTCCCGGCTCAAAGACCAGGGTGGTGGCCGAGGCGAAGCTCTTGAACCCCCTCAGACTCAAGCTCTTGAGATGCACAGCCCCCCACCCTAGACGCTGTGGCGGCGGCAGGCGGAACGTTTACGCCAATCCCTGGTCGTGTACACCCACCTGGTCCAGTTCGATTTTGCCGGAGGGCAGCTTCCAGTAGTGGAGTTGACGGGCCGCGGGTGTGCCGCGTTGGATCGCGACCCGGCACGCTTGGGCGCCGTCGCCGCGTTGCCGTGCCGGAGCGCCTCCAGGCGAGCCGGTGCGAAGGCGGTGAAGGCGGCGCCCAGACAGGTCTTTGTCGCGTTTCGTCAACACATCGACGATGACGTCCAGCACCTTTGTGCGCGCGACCCCTTGGAGTTTGTCGAGAGATTGGACGAATCTGCGGCCGATGGCGTAGTCCGGCAGCGGGTACGTTTCCTTCTCTTGGGGGGCGGTTCTCAGTACCCAGGCCAGGGAGATCTCCCAGCGCAGCTGCGCCTCGGGGTCGAGGAAGCGAGCGGAAGCCTGCTCCCAAATGTCCGAAGACGGGGCGTTGACCTGGGTCTCGGCGT
>JAIRXV010000391.1 GCA_031268115.1 Bifidobacteriaceae bacterium | reverse complement strand
AAGATAGTTTCGGGGGCCACCTGGGTGGTGAGCGTGGTGTTGACGGCCCTCACGGTGACGGTGGTGGCGGTGCCGTCGGCCATGAAAGGGGTCGCCCTGACCGTGCTGAGCGGGTCCATGCGGCCCGGCATCCAACCGGGGGACGCGGTGGTCGTGGCCGGTGTTGGCGATCCAGCCGAGATCGCCATCGGCGATGTGATTGCCTACTTGCCCTACCCGAACGATCCGACGTTGGTCACGCACAGGGTGACGGGGATCAGCGCGATAGGCGATGGGGGCCGGGAGTTCACCACCCAGGGCGACGCCAACAACTCCGCGGATGCCCCGGTGTTGGACTATCAGGTTCGCGGGAAGGTGATGTACACGGTGCCCCTCATCGGCCGATACACCAACTGGGGTCAGGGTCACGCTAAGTGGGTGCCCGCGGCATTGGGCGCTGGGCTGCTGGCGTACGCGGCTTGGCTGCTGGTGGGCTCCTTTCGGCCGGTGCCGGTCTCAGGCGCGGGGGACGCAGACCCGACCGCGAGCCTCGCCTCGCGCCGCGGCCGGGTCGCGCCAAACGAAAGCTGAGGTCGCTGCGCGGTCGGGAGGACCGCGCGCCGTTCAAGTCGAAATGAGAATGACTATCGGTTATGCTCCTCCTAACGGCACCGGACGGAACCTGTGCCCCGCCCAGGAAAGGAGCAGACGGCTAACGGCCCCGGCGTCTCCGCGTCGGCGCCCAGCCAGCCGTCACACGCCATGGTTGACACGTTCTCACCGCCTCGCCCGCTTCAAACGACCGGCCAGCGACGCCCAGATCGCACCCGTCCCGTGCCTCACCACAGGCTGATCGCGCCAGTTGTGGCGCTTGGCCTACTCTTCTTGGCCGGGTGCGGCGGGGGAGAGGACGCACCGGTCGATTCGAACGCATCGCCCGTCCAAGCCAGCCAGTCCAACGCCGCTGAGTCCGAGTCTTCTGCCGACCCCGAAACTGGGGCCGGCTCCGACCCCGAGAGCACCAGTGACGCGGCCGAGGCGGCCGCGATGACGCCCCGCCTCGCCATCGCCTACGACGGGGGCATCCAGATCCGCGACGCAAACACTTTGGAGTTGGTCAGCGACATTGGCTTGCCTGGGTACCTGAGGGTCAACCCAGCGGGCGATGGTCGCCACGTGCTGGTCACAATCGAAGAAGAGGGTTTCAGGCTTCTAGATCTCGGCGTCTGGGCAGCGGCCCACGGCGACCACCAGCACTATTACACCGCAACGCCGGTGTTGACCGACGTGGTGTTCCCGGCGGTCGCGCCCGGCCATGTGGTGCCTCACGACGACCGTACCGCGCTGTTCGACGACGGCACCGGCACCGTGACGGTGCTGGATGCGGGCGAACTGGAGGAGGGCCTCGGGGCAGTGCTGCGCGAACACGCCACCGCTGCCGCGCACCACGGTGTGGCCGTGGAACTCCCGGACGGGACGCTCGTGGTTTCGGAAGGTACCGCGGACGGCCGCACCGGGATCAGGGTGCTGGATGGCGCGGGAACTGAGATCGGCGCGTCCGACGAATGCCCGGACCTCCACGGCGAAGCCGTCTCTGCCGACGAAGCGGTCACCTTCGGCTGTTCGGATGGCGTAATCGTCTACCTGGACGGGCAGATCTCGAAGGCTCCCGCACCCGAGCCGGCCGGGGCAACGAGCGCCATGGCGGGCACCGAAGGCTCGCCGGTGGCGCTAGGCAACTACACGGTGGAAGGCGCCGATGCGTCCGATCCGGCCCGCGTTGCCCTGGTGGACACGGCCACCGCGGTGGAGCGCACGGTCGAACTGCCCGCGGCCTACGGTTCGGGGTCTTTGGGCCGGTTGGAGGACGGGACGGGCCTGGTGCTCGGCACGGACGGGAAGCTGCACGTCATCGACGTGCTCGACGCAGCCGTGACGGCCTCGTACCCGGTGATCGGCCCTTGGGAGGTGCCTGAGAACTGGCAAGACCCCACCCCCAGACTGCTGGTGCTGAACGAGATGGTCTACATCCTGGACCCGGCGGCTAGCGCACTCGTGGTGGTGGACCCAGTCACAGGCGACATCTGGAAGCAGACCGACTTGGGCGTTGTGCCCAGCGAGATAGCCGGCGTCAACGGTGCCGGCCCCGGTGCCCATGAGCACGGCGACGACGAACACGAAGACGAGGACTGACTGACCTCTGGACGAAGGAGGAGTCGGCACGCGCCGAGATGTAGCGACGCACCTTATGACCGCGCTTGTCCCCTATTAGTGCGTGGTGGGGTTGTCGCTTGGCGTTTCGCCGATGGGTACGCCGGTGTTTGTTCTTCTTAGTCGGGTGCCCTCACTCGGTGTTCGGTGTTGAGCGGTCGGTTTCGGCTAGTTCGGGGACGGTGGCGTCAGCCAAACCAACCCGCTGGGCATATCCACGAGACCGGTGGTGCCGGTGGTCTTGGTGTGCGGAACCCGTGTTGCGGAGTCGACCTGAGAAACGAGGGCGAGCCACAGAGTCTTTTGTGTCTCATGCCGTGGGCGTTGACGGCCGTAAACGCCGTTGTTGTGGGCGGCAAAAGACGCTCAGCCTCGCCCTCGTTCCACGTGTCCCTACTTGTCGATCTTGAAGTCTTGGCCAACGACCCAGACCAGCGTCATACACGTCACACCCGATCTCAGCGACGAAGGCGTGAGGTGTCACGCGCCCCAAGACATGTAGGGGCATGGATCATTCTTCAATGCTGGCCGATAGCGTTGGCGGGGTGATGGACCAGCCCTCCAACCACCCCCGGGACCAACCCCCCAACAATCCCCACGACCGGGCATTCGCCGCGCTCTTCCGCGCCGAGTTCCCGCGGGTCCACGCCTACCTGCGGCGGCGCACCGGCAACCCTGAGACGGCCCGGGATCTTGCGGCCGAGACGTTCCGTCTGGCTTGGGAGAAGATCGCGGCCGCGCAACCCTCTCCGGCACCACCCACCCCCGCGCTGCCCACCCCCGGCTGGCTGTTCGTCACCGCCCGGAATCTCCTGGCCAACGCCCAACGCAAGGCGAACCGGCAGGACCGGGTGAGGGCCGCGATGGTCGGGGAGATGATTCGGGACCCGCTGCACGGGGCCACCCCCGGACCAGACGCGCTGGCGGACCACCGATCCGAGCGCGTGATCGCTGCTCTCGATTCCCTGCGCGAACCGGACCGCGAGGTCCTCATGGCGCACTACTGGGATGCCCTGACCGGCGCCGAATGCGCGGCGCTGTTCGGGTGTTCCGTCGCTGCGGTGTGGATGCGGCTGAGCCGCGCCCGCGCCGCCTTCCGCACCGCGTACATCACTGAGGAGGACCCATCATGATCAGAATCGCGAAGCTGTTGCGCGCCGCCAACCCGGTGCCGCATCACCGCCCTGGGACGCCTTTGGACCCCGAGGCCCGTGCCCAGCTCACCAGGTACGTCCACGCGTCGCTGGCGGTGGACGGCGCCGTTCTCTCCCCCCGTGCCCGCCGCACCCCTTGGTGGGTGTGGGCGGGCGTGGCCGTTGCTGGCGCAACGGCCGGCGCGGTGGGCCTAACCGTCCTCGTGCCAAGCGGTGAGCCGCCCGCGAATGCGCAGGTGATCCAGGCGCGAGTGCTGGAGGCGCCAGCGGTGGGGACGGTTCGGGCGGCGGCGTGGGAGACCTCCACGCTGGTCGAGCTGGACGGACCGGGAGGGGCCACGAGGCTGGTGCGAGTGTGGTCCAAGGAGGGGGACACTTGGGCCAGCGAGGGCGAGGAATTGGTCTATACCCGCACCGGCGATGGGCGGTGGAGCACGGAATCCGCTGCGGGAACGCCGCTGGCGTACATCCCCAAGATCACGTTCAGCACCGATGGCACCAATGTCGAACTGAAGGTCCAGGACGGCGAAGCGAGCGGTTCGTCTGT
>JAIRXV010000316.1 GCA_031268115.1 Bifidobacteriaceae bacterium | reverse complement strand
GCAACTGGCACGGCGACCCCCGCACCGACCGGCCCCGCGCCGACCAGCGCGCCCGAGACGGCGGCCCGACCGGGGGTCGCGGCCGCGACACCCGGCGAGACTGGCAGAACGGCTCGGACCGCGCCCGGACCAAAGATCGGGGCCGTTTCGCGGCGGGCCGTAGACAGGCTCCGCGGGGGGGAACGGCATCGTCCGGCGGCAGTGCCGTCCACGATGAGCATGGCGAACGCGTCCAGAAAGTCTTAGCCGCCGCTGGGTTTGGTTCTCGGCGGGCGTGCGAAGAATTGATCGTGGACGGCCGGGTGAGCGTTGACGGGGTGCTGGTGACCGAGCTCGGCACCCGCGTGGATGTGGCGCGGCGGCGCATTGAGGTGGACGGCGCGCCAGTTCAAACCGATCCTCACACGGTCACGGTGGCCCTGAACAAGCCGGCAGGCGTGGTTTCGACCATGACAGACCCCGAGGATCGCCCGACTCTGGCCGAATTCGTGGCCAACCGCTCGGAACGTCTTTTCCACGTGGGACGGCTCGACATCGACTCTGAGGGTTTGATCCTGTTGACCAACGACGGCGAACTCGCGCGGAGGCTCACTCACCCCTCCTTCGAGGTCCCCAAGACGTATGTTGTCACGGTAGAAGGTCACGTCAGCCGTGCGGTTTCGGCGCGCTTGCGCGAAGGGATCGAGCTGGAGGACGGGCCCGCGGCGGCGGATTCCGTGCGCGTCCTGGACGGTACGCCCAGCTTGGCGCTGCTGGAGTTGACGTTGCACTCGGGCCGAAACCGGCTGGTTCGCCGGATGCTGGACGCGGTCGGACTGCCGGTGGTGCGCTTGGTGCGAACGGCCGTGGGCCCCATCAAATTGGGCGATCTGAAGGTAGGACGCACGCGCGTGCTGGGTCACGCGGAGGTTTCGGCTTTGATGCGCGAATTGGGAATGTGAGTCCGATGCCCCCTGGTGCGACCCCGGCGCTGCCCGCTTCCACGGTCGGCCCAGTCCACATTGTGGGAACGGGCCTGCTTGGGACGTCGATTGGGATCGCTTTGCGCCGCCTTGGGGTGGATGTGACGTTGGCGGATGCCTCCCCACTCGCCCTGGCGGTCGCCGTGGAGTTGGGGGCGGGCCGCCGCGCCCACGTGGACGATGCCGGCCCCCACCTCATCGTCGTAGCAGTCCCGCCCGAGGTGGCCGGCCCGGTCGCGGCCGCCCAGTTGGACACCCACCCAAACGCGATTGTCACGGACGTGGCCTCAGTCAAGGCGGCCGTGTTGGACGATCTCAGCGCCGCCCGAGCGGACCTGACTCGCTACGTCGGATCGCACCCCATGGCGGGCCGCGAACGGGGGGGAGCGGCCGCCGCGATGGCCGACCTGTTTGTGGGGCGCCCATGGGTGATCGCTAATTCGGGTTCTTCCTCACCGGCGGCGCTGTCCGCCGTGCGGGACTTGGCGGTCGATTTGGGGGCCACGGTCGTCCTCATGGACGCCGACCGCCACGATGCCGCCGTGGCGTTGGTCTCACATGTGCCGCAAGTTGTGGCGTCCCTGGTCGCGGCCCGGTTGGTGGATGCGACCCCTGGGGCCGTCGCGCTATCGGGGCAGGGTCTGAGGGACGTGACGAGGATCGCTGCCTCCGATCCGATGCTCTGGGCGGCCATCTTGGCCGGCAACGCGGGCCCAGTCGCGACCCTGCTGCGCGAGGTCAGGGACGAATTGGACTCGACCATCGCGGCGCTCGACGCAGCGGCGGAAGGGGACTTGGGCAAGGGGGTCGCGAAGCTGCACGACGTCATCGTCCGCGGCAACGCCGGTGTGTCCCGAATTCCAGGCAAACATGGCGGTGCGCGCGCAGACTGGGATGTTGTGACCGTGATGGTGCCCGATAGCCCGGGAGAATTGGGAAGGCTGTTTACCGAAGTTGGGAGCGCGGGCGTTAACTTGGAAGACGTAGATATCGAGCACGCGGGCGGCAAACCGGTCGGTTTGACGGCCATTTCGGTGCTGCGCGGCTCCGGGCCGGCGTTGGCGGCGACCCTCGCCGCGGCCGGGTGGCGGATTCTCGCATAGAGGCGCACAGCGATTTTCGACGGAGGAAGGGGAAGGCGATGCCGGGAATCACAGTGGCAATCGATGGGCCCTCGGGGTCCGGTAAGTCAAGCGTCGCGCGCACGGTGGCCGGGCATTTGGGGCTCGCATACCTTGACACGGGAGCGATGTACAGGGCCGCGACAGTGTGGACGCTGACCTGCGGAGTATCCCTCGCTGAGACCGCTCGCGTAGCCGATTTGGTCCGAACAATGCCGTTGAGGGTCAGCCTAGATCCGAAGGCCCCGGGCTTTTGGCTGGCGGACGATGACGTTACCGCCGCCATCCGCGATCCCGCTGTTTCCGCGGTGGTTTCCCAAGTTGCGACGAACCTGGAAGCGCGCCCGGTCCTAGTCTCGTCGCAGCGCGAAATCATAGCGATCGAACGGTCCGCGGGTTTTTCCAATGGGCGCGGGATTGTCGCGGAGGGCCGGGATATCACCACGGTGGTCGCCCCAGACGCCGAGGTCCGCATCCTCCTAGTCGCCAGCGAGGAGGCGCGGCTGGCCCGACGCGCAAAGGAGGTCCACGGCTCGGCGGGTAGCGTGGCGGTCGCGGCGACCCGAGCCGAAGTGGTTGGACGCGATCGAGCAGATTCCGCGGTGGCAGAGTTCATGACCGCCGCCGATGGCGTTGCCACCCTGGACAATTCCGAGTTCTCCAAGGCGCAAACCGTCCAGGCCGTGTTGGAGCTCATAGAGGAGGCCGGCCGGTGAGCAAGTGGCGCGAGGGGCGGCGGGTGCCGCGCGGCTCCAGCACCCTTTGGGCGCGCGGAGTCGCATGGGCGATTGACTTCGTGTGGCTCGCGACCCGCGTCGATGGGTGCCAACACATCCCTCGGCGTGGACCGGCGATTGTGGCCGCGAACCACTCCGGACTGCTGGACGGTCCGATCATTATGGGCGCGGCCGGACGTGGGGTCCATTTCCTGATTAAGGAGGCCCTCTCCAAGGGACCGCTCGGGTTGGCGCTGCGAGCGGCCGGACAGATCCCGGTGTGGCGGGGGCTTGGGAAACGCGCGCTTGAGGTGGGGTTGGAGGTGCTGAAAGACGATCGGGTCGTGGGGATTTTCCCCGAAGGCACCCGCGGGCAGGGGCGGGCGTCGAGTATCCACGCGGGCGTGGGCTGGCTAGCGGTGAAGTCCGGGGCGCCCGTGATCCCCGCGAACAATCCCGCTGGGATTGATCCGGTCAAGCCAGCGCAACCACTAAAAGTATTGTTGAACACCGCTTGCGTCGGGGCGCCGGTAATCCCTGCGAATAAACCCGGCGGAATGGACCCGGTCAAGCCGGTGCAGCCTTCAAAAGTCCCAGCGAACATCCCCAACGCCGGGGCGCCGGTGATCCCCGCGAACAATCCCGCCGGGATGGCGCTGGTCAAGCCGGTGCAGTAAGAAAATGTCCAATAAAAATTCGGATTGGTCGTGCCGATCGTCGGAAAAATCGCCCCCAAGGATCCCGCAATCTGCGTCATTTTTGTTCTATTGGTGGAAGTATTAAATGCAATCGCCGCAACTAAAGGTGCAGATGTATTATAGCTGGTCGCCTTTCCTGAAAACCGAACGACGTAATTTCCAGCGCTGGCATACGTGTGGGAATAAGTCGTATTTGTCGTGTCTGATTTGGTGATTGTTTGCACGGTGGTGCCGTCGCCCCAATAAACATAGAATGTTCCCTTTGCAGACATATTAAACGAAAACGCGGCGCCCGCCGACATCCCTGTCAGCGTGACGGAAAAGGGCGCGCATTGGACCAGTCGGTTGACCGCATCAATGGTGGCGACGGTATCGACGGCTTGTTGGGTGGCGAGTGTATGCGTGCAGTAACTGGTCGTCGCGCCGCCGCAGAGCGAATTCGTCTTGTCGACGGCGCAAAGTAAGTACTTGACATTGGCGATTTGTAGTGGCGTGGTTGTTTTGATCGGCACCGTGATGCCGTGTACTTTATAGATATAGTCGTGAATGTATTGCACATTGACGGCTTGGGCCGCAGGAGCTACGTTGGCGAATCCCTGGAAAACCAAGGAAAAAACGGTAAATATGACCGAAAAATACGACCGTTTTTTTCGGTCAGGGATCAAGGAGACAAAAATGCCGGAAAACCGCGACTTTTTACAAAAAAAAACGGGCCGAAAAAAACGGTCGTATTTTTCGGTCAGT
>JAIRXV010000270.1 GCA_031268115.1 Bifidobacteriaceae bacterium | reverse complement strand
TGCGGTACGCGGCGGCGGAGGATTCGATGCCGTGGGCCTCCCTAAGTTCGCCCCCGAGGGTGAGATCGACGCTGATGGGGGTCTTGTACTCCAGTTTGGTGAGGACGGGGTCGACGCTCACCGTCTTCGCCACCGGGTCGAACTTCGCGTTCAGCTTCGCCTGGTACACCAGCCCGTTCTCTGCCGGTTCTATCAGGGTGTCTGTCGCGGCGTTGACCAGGGCGGACGAGTCGAAGGCGCCCCAACCCTTGCGCGGGCGGGCGGGATCGTCCTGGCCGGTCCAGCCGGAAACCTCCCTGTTCTGGATCAGGTCGAAGATGCGATACCGGAACGGGCAGTCGTCCGTGTCCTCGTTGTCGTCCATGTCGTTGAGGCCTTGGCCCGCGTAAAGCAGCGGGTAGCCGCGCGGGTCTATCGAACCCGTGCCCTTGAAGCCGCAACCCACTTGGATCGGCGGCTTGGTCTGCTTGCCGGTCTCGAGGTCGAGCCGGTAGACCTTGCCCTCGAAGACCGGGTAGATCACCTCGGTCAGGTCCTTGTCGGCGAATTCGGGAGCGAAACCCATCGCCTTGCGGGTCTGCTCGGGCCAGTTCACCAGCAACGGCTGCCCCGTCCAGCCGGCACCCGGCCAGTACGACCCGTCGCCGCGCGCCTCGCCGATTTCCTGCGTCCACACGATTGAGAGCTTCTTCTCGTTGACGTCGGCGGTGCCGTACGCGGGCGCGTCGCGGAAGTTGTTGCCCCGGAAGGTGAGGACGCCAGGCACCTGCGTGTAGGTCTGGGGCGCGCCGAAGGCCACCGTTTGGCCAGGGGTGTGCTTCTCCTGAACCTGGTTCTCGTGGTTCCAGATCCGCCAGCTCACCTCGCCCCAGCTGCCGGTCATCGGTATGGACGTCCAGCCTTCCGTTCCCGTGGTGCCGGGCTGGTAACCGGGCAGGCTCTCGAGCGGCACGGCGAGCTTGGCCGGGTCGGTCTCCGGGTCGAAGGCCGACCCGGCCGCGCTCGTCGGACGGTTGGGACGCTCGCCCACCGTGACTTGCGGGCCGGTCGAGCACGCCGCCACGGCGGCGACAAGCGCCGCACCGACGACCACCACACCCCGCAAAGATCTACGTTTGAACCAAGGCATGAGCACCTAACGGAGGCTAGTACACCAGTGGCGTATCTGTGAAATAGATCGGACGGTTCCGTCGAATGGCGGTGCATCGGGCATCGCCACGGCGGCCCGGACTGGATCGGATAGCCAACAACTTGGGATCGGGCCTGCCGGGAAAACGGTGTGAGCGGCTCTGTTGCCCGTGTGGCGGGCGGGAAGGGACGATGCCATAAGGGCACCCACCCTCAGGACTGCAAGGCCTCTCGCTCAGGCCACTCACCAGTCTTCTGGAATCGGTAGAACATTTTGCCGACCATGATCGCCGACCTAGGTTCAAGACTGTCGAAGCCTTCCGTATAAGACTTGTGGACGTCATCCAAATCGACAACTACTATCTCAGCATCTTCTATGTCCATATCAGTGAACACTCGGTAACGCCGCTGCTGCGCTTCAACAGAGATTAGCTCTGCGAGCATTGCCATTGCCATCTGTAGTTCACCTCAATAAGGTCAGTGAATGAGTTGAGCCGATGAAAAGATGCTCCTCGATGGCGGCAACGTCTGCGGCGAATACCGCCAACCCCTTGAGGTTAAAGAACCACGTCCATACGAAGAGTTCGCCCGAAGCGTCTGCGATGCTACGAAAACCAGGCTCAGTTATCTGTATTCCAAGAGGTTATGTTCCCTCCTGGACCAGACACCACTGCGGCTCCGTCCGAGGCGGAGTAGTGCCAAGCTTCAAAGTCTGTTGCTGGAGGAACCTCGACGGACTCGCCATTGGCGAATATGAGAACAAGGCTTCCATCAGTCCTGATCGCAGCCGCGGAAACGGTGCCGCGCGCGAGTGGTAACACTGGAGCTAGTTGCGCGGGGTCTCCCTCTGGACGCAACAGCCATGAATCGCTACCGGACCTGATTGTGAAGTCTTGTTCGATGCGCATGATCGAGTCATTGTCAAAGACCAGCGTGACGGCAAAGTCGATCTGGAGTTGGATGACGTGACACCCGTTGATCGGAAGATTGTCAATTACTGCCTGAGAAGTGTGATCTACATGGGCCATGCTGGCCACTCTCCTAAATACGTCTGTGGAATATGTGTCTCAGCTTTGGTGCCAGGTTTACCGAATGGATCAACTGGCTGACCGTATTTATTGTACACGCGCACATATCCATCTGGATACGCTGTTGTTGGGTCCATGATACGAATCGATTCTGCGTCAGGGTGCGAATGCGGGCCTGGCTTTTGGTAGATGCTGCCTTTGCCATTAGCTGCCAAGTGATGGGTCCATCCGGCAGGGATATTATAGGTTGCCCCACTCGGCGTGGTTACGAATACACCTTTTGGAAGTGGATCTATCGCCAACCTTGGTGATTGAGACCCCGGCTCACTTCCAGACTGCGTGAAGCTGGGTGCGTCTGGGGTCG
>JAIRXV010000024.1 GCA_031268115.1 Bifidobacteriaceae bacterium | reverse complement strand
ATACGGACGCAAACCGGAGGTAGGCAACCTCGTCGAGTTGGCGCAAGGGAGGCAAGACTTCCAGGCCGATCTCGTGGGCGTCGATCTCGGCCACCCCCCGTCCGCGGATCGACTCCTCGACCCGGTGGGCCAAGAGCGCCAAGTCGTCCTCGGTGACGGGACGACCCTGACACGCCTTGCGGACGCCGGCCAGAACCTTCTCGCGCTGGAAGGGTTCGCCGGCGCCGGAACGTTTGATCACGGCCAGGCTCGCTGTCTCGACCGTAGTGAACCGCCGACCGCACGCCTGGCATTGGCGGCGCCGCCGAGTGCTCGCACCGTCGTCCGACGTTCGCGAATCGACCACCCTGGAATCGTCATGGCGGCAAAACGGGCAGTGCATAGTCTTACTCGATCCCCTCACTGGTCAGGTGGCAAGCGCCGCCCCGAAGGCCGCCACCACCACATCTGCTACTGCGCGGCCGAAGCCACCACAACATCTGGGGTGCAAGAGTAGGAGCCAGCGGGTGCCGTTGCAAGCCCGACGCGCCGAAGTCCGCGCCTCGACTTCGGCGCAAGCCGCGACACGCTCGAACAGTTGTTCGCAGTTGTCGGCGGTGTGGCGTAGAGTGTGGCCCAGGTCCGTGGCGTTGAAGAATTCGAAGCGGAGGTCACCATGGCACGAGTAGGAAAATCCAAGCGATGGGTCGCGGTTGCGGGGCTCACGGAACGGCAGAGGGAGGTGCTCAAGGTCATTGAGGATTCGCTGCGCACCCGCGGCTACGCCCCGTCCATGCGTGAGATCGGGGAAACCGTCGGGCTGACCAGCCCTTCCAGTGTGAAGCACCAACTCTTGGCGCTTGAAGCCAAGGGCTACATTCGCCGCGACCCCAACCGCCCCCGGGCGCTCGAACTGCTTGCCACGTCCTCCAAGGTGCCGTTCTCCGCCGCCGAGCTGGCAACACGCGCCTCCGAATCCAGCCCCGAACCCGTGCTCGTGCCCCTAGTTGGGCGCATCGCAGCGGGCGGCCCGGTCATGGCCGAGCAACGCCTCGAAGACGTCTACCCGCTGCCACGGGAGTTGGTGGGCGAAGGCGATCTGTTCATGCTGCGGGTTGCCGGGGATTCGATGACCGGCGCCGCCATCTGCGATGGCGACTTCGTGGTGGTCCGCTCGCAGCCCACGGCGGAAAACGGTGAAATCGTCGCTGCCATGCTCGACGGCGACGCCACGGTTAAGACGTGGAAACGGGCCGAGGGCATCGCCTGGCTCCTTCCCGCCAACCCCTCCTATCCCCCGATCCCGGCCAAGAACGCGGTCATTCTCGGCCGGGTCGTGTCAGTGCTCAGGGCCTTGTAGGCTCCCCTCCCCCGGCCGATGCCGTCAGTTGAGCGGCCAAAGCCGGATCCACACGCGCAATGAGGTGGGTGCCGGCAGGCAGGTAGTCCTGGCTCAAAACCTCGCCTTGCTCGTGAACCCGGCTGACCAGATCTCCCCTTGAGAACGGCACCACAATGTCCACATCGATGCGCGGACGGGGCAGCGCTTCGCCAATGCGTTCGCGAAGGGAGTCCAGCCCCTCGCCCGTGCGGGCGGAGACGGCCAAAGCACCGGGGTGACGGCCGATGAGGGCGGCCAGCGCGGCCGGATCGGCGACATCCGCCTTGTTGGCGACGAGCAGCTCGGGGATTTCGCGCGCACCTTCGATGCCGTCCATAACCTCGTGGACGGCTCGAATCTGACCCTCTGGATCGTCGTGGGCGGAATCGACCACGTGAACAACCAGGTCCGCCTCGCCCACCTCTTCCAGGGTGGAGCGGAAGGCCTCGACCAGCTCATGCGGGAGATCGCGGACAAACCCCACGGTGTCGGTCAGCGTGAAGACGCGCCCGTCCGCGGTCTCAGCGCGGCGCACGGTCGGGTCCAGCGTGGCGAACAGCGCGTTTCCCACCAGCACATCGGCCTCAGCCAGACGGTTCAACAGGGAGGATTTACCGGCATTGGTGTACCCGACGATTGCGACTGACGGCACGGCGCTGCGACGCCTCCCGGCGCGCCTGGTCTGGCGGGCCGGCGCCATCGCCGCCAGTTCTCTCCGCAACCGCGCCATCCGGGTGCGGATTCGGCGGCGGTCGAGTTCGATCTTGGTTTCGCCGGGCCCGCGAGAACCGATCCCAGCGCCGCCTGCCACTCGGCCACCGGCCTGGCGGGACATGGATTCGCCCCAGCCGCGCAGGCGAGGCAGCATGTATTCCATCTGGGCCAGCTCAACTTGGGCTTTGCCTTCCTTCGATTGGGCATGCTGGGCGAAGATGTCGAGAATGACGGCAGTGCGATCCACCACCTTTGCGTCCACCGCGTCCTCAAGGGCACGGCGCTGCGAGGGGGCCAGGTCCCCATCGACGATGACGGTATCCGCACCCACCGTAGCCACCAACTGCCCCAACTCGGCCGCCTTACCGGAGCCGAGGTAGGTGGCAGGATCGGGCCGGTCGCGGCGCTGAAGCATGACGTCGAGCACCTCCGAGCCGGCCGTCTGCGCCAGGGCCGCCAGCTCACGCAGGGAAGTCTCGGCATCGGCCAACGTCCCCGAACCCCACAGGCCAACTAGGACCACGCGCTCCAAACGCAGCTTCCGGTACTCAACCTCGGAAACGTCGGCGCGTTCGGTGGACAGACCCGACACACGCCCGGCGGCGGCCCGGTCTGCTAAATCCGGCGAATCGGGGTCATCGCCGGGCCCCAGCGCCGTGCCCGCGAAGGATGCCAAGATCGAGGCGATCCGCTCGTCTGAGTTCTCGAAGTCCGATTCGGGTCGATCCACCGGCGCCTCCCGCCATAGTTTGCCCCTGCGGCCCAGGCCGCCCGCTGCCAAACGCAGCCACCCAAGGGTGCCACGCGAGACCAGTCTTCGCCAGCCACCGGCCCGCGCGGTCCGCCGAATCGCGGCCCGCCGGCCGGGGCATACTGGGGGCCGCCGGTACGCTGACTCGGTGCCGCCGAAGACGCACTACTTCACCTCCGAGCCGTTCGACCCCGCAACCGCTCGCCAAATCGAAGTC
Organism: Bifidobacteriaceae bacterium; assembly: GCA_031268115.1. Lineage (GTDB taxonomy): Bacteria > Actinomycetota > Actinomycetes > Actinomycetales > WQXJ01 > JAIRRT01. Next base: position 1,060 of record JAIRXV010000024.1, on the reverse strand, counting down.
GTCTTAGCTGGCCGCGCCTTGGCCGCGACCACGGCCAGCGGAGTGTTTTCGCCCAGCCGGATCGACCTCGGCACGGCCGTGCTACTGCGTACGCTCGCCCGCCGCGACCCACGATCCGACCTTCCGCGGCGCGGTCTCGCGGTGGATGTAGGCAGCGGATGGGGCCCGCTGGCGCTGACGATGGCGCTACTCGCCCCAGCCGTGCGGGTCGCCGCGGTGGACACGAACCAAGCTGCCCGCGAGCTGACCGCCCTCAACGCCGAACGCCTAGGGCTGGACAACATAGCCGTCATGACACCGGCGGAGGCGCGAAGCCTAACGCGGATCGACGCCCTGTGGTCCAACCCGCCCATCCGGATCGGCAAGGACGCCCTCCACGATCTGCTCGGGAACTGGCTTGAAAGGCTGGCGCCGGACGGCCACGCCGATCTGGTGGTCCAGCGCAACCTCGGCGCCGATTCGCTCCAGACATGGCTAGTGGCGCTCGGCTACCCAACCGAGCGCTTGGCCAGCGCAAAAGGCTATCGCGTGCTGCGCGCGGCGCCGCGGGCAGGCTAGATCGGGATGAGGCCACCTTGGTAGACCAGGGCGGCCGGACCGACAAGAACGGCTTGCATGCCGCCATCGTCCGCGGAAGAACCGAGACTCGCAGCCGAACCGAGACTCGCAGCCGAACGGGGAGCAAAACGGACCCACAGCACGCCGCCGGGGACTTCGACGCGCCAACGCCCAGGTGGGTCCGCCAGGCGCGCCGAAGCGGCGATCGCTGCGGCGGTCACACCCGTGCCGCAGGAGCGGGTCTCGCCCACGCCGCGCTCCCACACACGCATCGTCAGACGCCCCTCACGGGCGGAACTGCCCTGAACCTCTTCGACGCCCGCGGGGGCGGGCTGGGCCGCGACAAACTCGACGTTCGCGCCATCGGGCGGTGCGGGAGCAACGGTAGGCGGGGCCGTGAGGTCCAAGCGCGCCAAGTCGTCGGGGGCAACGGCGACCACCACATGCGGGTTGGGGGTATAGACACGGATACCGGGGCGCAAATCCGGCAGACCGCGAGCGG
>JAIRXV010000262.1 GCA_031268115.1 Bifidobacteriaceae bacterium | reverse complement strand
TGTGGTGGGTGTGGTGGGTGTGGTGGGTGAGGTGGGTGAGGTGGGTGAGGTGGGGTTTTCCACTGGGTAAGCCTAACGAGGCTTCGCCTCGGGCCGTCGGGCCAGCCGCCGCTTTCCGTCTTGGAAAGTCAGCTCAAGCGCCGGCATCTCGAACATCAGGGACACCCGGCGGCGGCGAGTCGCGCACTTGACGTGACCGCCGATGGGCCGTGGTGTGCGCTACCGCTCAACCTCGCCGCGAATGAAGGCCTCCACTAGCGCGCGGCCCTCGCGGTCTTCGTGTTGGACGGGCGGGGATTTCATGAAGTAGGTGGCGGCGGATAGGACTGGCCCGCCTATTCCCCGGTCCAACGCGATCTTAGCGGCCCGCAGTGCGTCGATTATGATACCGGCCGAATTAGGGGAATCCCAGACTTCTAGCTTGTATTCGAGGTTCAAAGGTACTTCCCCGAATGCGCGGCCTTCGAGTCGAACGAATGCCCATTTGCGGTCGTCGAGCCATTCGACGTAGTCGGATGGACCGATGTGGATGTTGCGGGGAGGAATCCGATGGTCGATGTTCGATGTCACAGACTGAGTCTTGGAGATTTTCTTGGACTCCAAGCGCTCGCGTTCGAGCATGTTCTTGAAGTCCATGTTGCCACCGACGTTGAGCTGGTAGGTGCGATCGAGGGCTACTCCCCTGTCCTCGAATAGGCGTGCCAGGACTCGGTGGGTGATGGTGGCGCCGATTTGGGATTTGATGTCGTCCCCGACAATCGGTACCTCGGCGGCTTCAAACTTTGCCGCCCATTCCGGATCGGAAGCGATGAACACCGGTAAGGCGTTGACGAATGCGACGTGGGCGTCTATGGCGCACTGGGCGTAGAACTTGTCTGCTTGGTCGGAACCGACGGGCAGGTAAGAGATGAGGACATCGACTTTGCGTTCACGCAACACCCGCACCACATCGACTGCCTCGCTAGGGTCTTCTTCGATGGTCTGGCGGTAGTACTTGCCGAGCCCGTCAAGGGTGGGTCCCCGTTGGACGCTTACGCCCGAGGGCGGGACCTCGGCTATGGCAATCGTGTTGTTTTGGGAGGAGTTGATGGCTTCGGATAGGTCCCTGCCCACCTTTTCCGCATCGACATCGAAGGCAGCAACGAATTCGATATCGGAGATGTGGTAAGGCCCAAATTGCACATGCATAAGGCCGGGGACGGTCGAGGTGGGGGCCGCGTCGCGATAGAAGTAGACGCCTTGCACCAACGATGACGCGCAGTTTCCGACACCGGCGATGGCGACTCGGATCGGGCTCATGGGGACTCCTTACGGTTTTCGATGAGTTGGATTGGGTTGGTATGGATGAGTTGGATTGGGTTGGGTTGGATGAGTTGGATTGGGTTGGGTTGGATCGGGTCGGAGATATTGCGTATTTGGTCGGTGTGCCGCCTATGGCGCACCCGTGCGGCGTGAACGGCGTGGGTGAGCCGTCCGCTCGGTTTCGATGAGTCCGTCAAGCCAATCGACCTCGCGTCGCAGCTGATCCATGCCGTGACGGTGCAGTTCGTCGGCGTATGGGTCGGTTCCGTGGTTGGCGGCACCGGCCGCCCGGAGCGCGTCGAGGCGTTCGGCCATGCGCAGGCGCCGGCCTTCGAGAACGCGCAAGCGGGTATCGACATCGGTTTGTGCGAAGAACGCGAACCGAACGTCGAAGTTTTCGTCTTCCCAAGAGGCCGGCCCGGCTTCTCCGAGCATCGCCTCTAGCGCGGTGTTCCCTTCAGGTGTCATCTGATAGACGATCCGGGCGCGTTTGCCTCCTCGTGGCCGGCCGTCATCGTCCGACGATGACGCGATGAGTCCTTTGGACGACAGCGTTCGCAGGCAGGGGTAAAGGGTGCCATATGAGAAAGCGCGCAGTGGGCCCAGCAAGGCGTTGAGCCGTTTGCGCAGCTCATAGCCGTGCATGGGCGCAGTGTGGAGGAGGCCAAGGATGGCGAGTTCCAGCACCGATGAACGTGAGCGCATAGACGGGACATGCTTTCGTAGGTCGATGGGATGCCGCCGCCGAACGCCCTCCCGGGGAGCCGGAAGGTGCGCTTGGGCCGGCGCTCCGCGACCAATCCTATGTGGTCGCGATGTATCGCAACGATACATCATCAAACTAGATCGAGCAACTACAAGACTGTCGCGGCCGGCGGCCGGGCGCTGGCGCGCTGCCCGGACCGACGTCTAGGGCTGGCCAAAGGATCCCGGCGGCGGCAACACGGTTGCTGTCAAACGGTGTCCGATTGCCCCAGCGGGACGGCGCCGGCCAAAGGATCCGGGCGGCGACCATATGCTTGCCCAGAGCCGCCTCATCAGGGCCGGAGCTAGAGGCCGCCCCCCGGGACGGCCCGGCGGCGACCATACGGTTGCGGGGACCGGGTGGTGATCCTGTGGGTAGTTGTGGACGCTGGCTCCGGTCTGCTCTTCACGTGGTCAACCGCAGAATGTCGAAGTGTTACGTCAAGCGGACCGAGCACGCCCCTTGGCCGCAACCAACCAAGCCAGCCCGCTACCAGATCGCCAACCGCACCTGAACCGTGGTGGGTCTAGGACCGTGGTGAAGCTGGTCTCGGGCGGTGGGGTGGTATCCACCCGTGGGTCGGGTGTTTCTGTTCGGTAGTGGTGTGGGTGCCGCTGTCGGGTTCGGGTTGGTGGGGTGTGTGGCTGTTGGTTGGTCGTGGCCCGGGAGGTCTTGAGGGTGTACTAGTTATATGGGCTGTTAGCAGGTGCTATGTGAGTTTGCGTGGAATGTACGACCATACTATTCCAGTTGAGTGAACACCCCCCGTCCCGTGTCCGGTCCCCCCAAGGCGAACCCGAAGAAGTCTCGGGGACCCAGCCGGATGCGAGTGGGATAGACCCACCCAGTCGCGACGGGGACACCCGATACCGGGGTGCGTTGGGCGGCAGCCGTGGCGACGTTTTGGACTATTTGGTTCAGGCTCAGCCATCGCCTCAGTTTGTGGCCGATGTGTTGACAGCGGCCGGGGAGTATGGAGACGATACTGCGATCCAAGTCGCTGCGATTGCCGCTGAAGGGCTGCAAAAGCGGCTGCGTCGTGTTCAGCTTGTTTGCGTGGTTTCGGTCTACTGCCGAGGTTTGGTGGAAGCACGGAAATCTGGGTAGCCGCGCGGCCAGTTCCATGACCCGAACCCGGGGCTGCCGCGAACAAGGAATTCGGGAGCGGCCCCTCAGATCGTTCGGCGGTGGTCAAGCCCTGGGAGGAAATGCGCTCGTCGCAGTTGGAATTGGCTGGTGTTGGCCACCCGGTGCAAGAACTGGCGGTGCCGCTTGACGTGGCATTCGGCTTGCCGTTGATCGGTGGGACATGAGCCAACGGCCTGTTCACTAGTCGCGCAGCGGCCTCCACCGTTTGCTGATGCTAGCCGAGAGGTGTCGGGAAATGCGTTGACCTGGCGGTCCGCGGCGACCCAGCTTGTCGGGGCATCCCGCCGGATCCGCCTCGTAGCCAATCTCATGTGTGCAAGACGTGGGCAAGAGGCAGGCCCGTTCAGGCCGGCGAAGAAGGTCACCGCCGACCTTCAAGGTGGATTCCGCGATCAGCAGCCTTGTACGCCAGTGCTGCCCCCACGCGCGGGTCAGCCAGCAGACCGTCGATTTCAGCCCAAGTGCCGATCCAGGCCGCCACGGCCGGGTCAACCGCTGCCACAAGTTCCCTGGAGTCGTCAAGCACTTGCTGGGGAGTGACTCGCCGCCTCCTGCCCTTGGCTGTCACCTGGCCCGGCAGCGGGAAGCCGAACACAACCGGCTCACAATGGTTGACACGGTTCCGCGCCCAGTTCACTCGCTGCGCCAGTTCAAACGCGTCAGCGCGGGCCAACGGCCGGGAGCGCTGGAAGGCGCTCGCGAGGGCCGGCTGCCAAATCACGGCCTCCTGGCGCCCCTGTGCTCCGGGGGCGAGAATCTGGACCCAAGTGCCAAGCATTAGGTGCGCGACGACCGACCCCGCAGACGGGGTGTCCCAGCTTGGCCGGACGCCCCGGATCGCGTCGTCCACGGCGGTCAGTGTCCGCTGGTCGAGCGCGGCCCTGAACGATTGGTCGGAGAACCATCGCGGCCCGAAGTGCGCCGCCAACGCCCGGTGCATGGTCTCGCGCAGCAGCACTTCGACGTTGCGGAACAGGGCGTGCAGGCCTGAAGCCAGTTCCGCGTCGAGCAGATAGAGTTCGAGCGTTGCCCGGTGGCCACCGGCCGGGACGGCCCGCCGGAAATGCCGCAGCCGGTCGTTGGCCAGCGAAGCCAGGACAGCGGGCGCAAGTGAGGGGGACGGCGATGGGACATGCACGGCAAGTCAAGGTAACCTAGAGCCAACATTCCCCGGAAACGGGGTTGGGAAGAGCGTTGCAGCCCCTCGGGGCGCGGCGCTCTTCGTTTTCTCTCCACGTCCGGCATGACCTGGATGTATGGGTTACGGCTGCACGGTCGCGTTCAGTGCTGTGAACAACGCATCGAAGTTGTCAAGGGTGGTTGGCTCAACGCTGGCGAAGAATTCATCGCGTTTCTCCGTAAGTTTGTGCGCGGGCAGCGCATGGTCGAAGTCTCTACCAAGCAAGTCTGTGAGTCTTTTCAGTATTGGCTCATCTGTGGAGGGTTATAGGCCAGAACTGGGCACAGCATTGGGGCAGGGTCGTATCGACCTGGACAAAACCAAAACGTTGATCAACGAAACCGCGGCCCTGGACTGTGCTCGCCTCCGCCGGGCCCTAGCTGGCGCGATCCCCGAAGCACCAACCCACACGGTCCACGAACTGCGCCGCTTGGTCCGTCACCACATCGCGTGGTTGAATCCGACCCTTGAAGCGCGCGCCCACAGCGAAGCAATGACTCGGTGGGGCGTGTGGATCGAACATGCGGCCCACGCAATGGCATGGGTCAAGGCATACATGGCAGCTAAAGACGCCCACCGGATGATGGCAACCTTGACAGCCATCGCCCTCGACCAACCCCAAGCCGATTCGCCCCAACCCACCCACGGGGAACTCACCGACCCAATCTCCCCACCCGACTCGCACACAGCGCCCATCCCAAACGAACTACCCACCCACATCGCTGCGATCTGGCAAACCGGCGCCGAACAGCCTGAGACTCCCGCATCACCCGATAGCCCAGGACGTTGGCGCCACACGCGATCAGTGCCCGTCGATCCTCTCGCGCCCGAACCACCGGCCAGCGACTTCGACACCCCACCGGAACTCCAAGACCCACATGCACAACAAGACCACGACGAAGCCGTCGAGTTGGTGGGGATGCTCAGCTCACTGGACCCAAAGCTCAACGCCCGCGAATACCGGACAGCAACACTGGGGAACTGTCGCGCCGACCTGCTCGCAGACCTGTTCGCTGCGAACGGCAACGCCGAACACCTACGGCCAATCTCAGGTGCCATCAGACCACGACTGGTGATCCACGCCGACGCCTCGACACTCCTGGGCTTGAACAACCTCCCAGGTGAACTAAGCGGCTACGGAGCGATCCCAGCCACCCAGGTCAGAGACATCGCCCAACACTCCACCTGGCAGCTCCTGCTAACCGACCCAAGAACCGGACGACTCATCGAAATGGGCTCACGCCTCACCCCAC
>JAIRXV010000225.1 GCA_031268115.1 Bifidobacteriaceae bacterium | reverse complement strand
CGGCGGCCCGGCGCCGAGCGATCAGCGGCCGCACGGCGACGGCAACCGCGTAGACGGCCACCGCCAGCACCACGATTGTGGCGCCTGGCGGGAGGTCATACCAGTAGGTCAGGCCGAGTCCGGTCACACTGATGGCGACAGCCAAGACCGACGCGAGGGCCATGGTGCCGCCAAACGAACGCGCCACGAGTTGGGCAATGGCCACGGGCACGATCATCAGGGCGCTGACCAGCAGGAGCCCCACCACGCGCATGGCTGTGGTGACGGTCAAAGCGGCCAGTGCCGCGAGGGTCACGTTGAGTGCGCGGACGGGCAGCCCGGAGGCGACCGCCATGTCCTCGTCGTTGCTGACGGCGAACAGGGCGCCGCGCAGTCCGAGCCCCACCGCCAGGCAGATGCCCGCCAAGCCAGCGGTCACTGCGACATCGCCGGTCGAGACCGTGGACACGGACCCGAAAAGGTAGGCCACGAGGTTGGCGTTGGTGCCGCCGGCGATCTTGATGACCAGCGCCCCAGACGCGATGCCGCCGTAGAACAGCAACGCCAGGGCCAGATCGCCGGAGGTCCGTCCGCGGGCTCGCACCAGTTCGATGGCGATCGCCCCGACCACGGACGCGATCACCGCCCCGGGAACGGCCAGCGCGTCGCGTTGCACCAGGCCCAACCACGATCCGACCAACCAGCCGAGTGCGACTCCGGTCAACGCCACATGCCCGATGCCGTCCCCGAGCAGGGCGAGTCGCCGTTGGACCAGGAACGTGCCCACCACGGGTGCCGCGGCGCCCACAAGGATCGCGACCGCTAGCGCGCGCAGCATCAGAGGGTCCGTCAACAGGCCGATCATGGGCGCCACTCCAGGTCGGGGCCGCGGCGCGGCGGGCTTGTGGATGGGTGGTGAGGTGGGGTGGGATCGCTCCGGCCGGGGCTGGGATGGTCGGTTGCGATTCGCCCGTCTCGAAGGACGACGGAACGGGTGATCAGCGGCGCGTACGGGCCGGTCTCGTGAAGCACCATGACGATTGTGAGGGCGGGTGGGACGAGCCGCGCGCCGAGCGCCTCGACCAAGGCGTCTTGACTGGACGCGTCGAGGCCCGTGTTGGGTTCGTCGAGGATGAGCAGGGCCGGATCTTTGACTAGCGCCCGGGCGATTAGGACACGTTGTTGCTGGCCACCCGAAAGCTCGGCCACCGTGTCGTGGGCCCGCTCGCTCAAACCCATGGTGGCCAGCGCCGCTTCGGCCCGCCCCCGTGCGTCGCGCGGGGGCCTCAGGCGGCGCCCTGCCAGCAGTCCCGATGCCACGACCTCCAGCGGGGTGGTCGGGACGCCCGTGGTTGCGGTGGAGCGCTGGGGTACGTAGCCGATCCGATCCCATGGGACCGCGCGCCCGAGGGGAACTCCGAGCAGCCGAACGGAACCGCGCGTCATCGGCACTATCCCGAGGATCGCTTTGACCAGAGTGGTTTTGCCCGAACCGTTGGCACCCAGCAGCGCCACCACGTCTCCCGTGTCGATAGTGAGGCTGATTCCGCGGAGCACTTGCGTGGCATCGAAACCCACGTGAAGGTCCTGGACCCGCACCGCTGCGCCAGTCACTGACATTGCAGTGCCGCGCGGAGTGTCGCCAAATCGGTGCTCATGCGAGTGAGGTAGTTGCCATCCCCCGCCGCTTCCAGTGGGTCCAGGACCTCAGCAGTCAACCCTACTTGATCCGCGAGCGTTCGAGCGATCTCGGGGCTGGCCTGAGATTCGAAGAAGACCGTGGTCGCTCCAGTGCCCTCCAAGAGTGCCGCCACTTCGCGGATGCGGGCAGGCGAAGGTTCTGCGTCCGGGTCGATTCCACCCACCGACAGTTGCGTCAGCCCGTAGCGTGCCGCCATGTACCCGAAGGCCGCGTGGGTTGCCACGATGGTCCGGTTCGCGCAGGTCGCAAGTCCTTCTTCGAAGCGCTCATCGAGGTCGATCAGGTCGCTAACCGTTTGGTCGCGGTTGGCTTTGTAGGTTTCGGCTCGGTCCGGGGCGATCCCACTTAGGGCGTCGGCGATGGCGTCCGCCACCGGTTCCATGCGGGTGGGATCCAGCCAGAAGTGCGGGTCGAGGGGTTCGTCGGCCCTGTTCGGGGCTTCGCAGATGGCGGTCTCAGATGTGTCCGGTGTGGGGCAAGGCGACGTTTCGGCGGCGAGCGGCGTCAGGTTTGTCAAGGCCGCGGCATCGACAACGTGGGCGGGGGTTCGGGCGGCAATGGCCTCGTCCACCGCGGCCTGGAACCCGGCCACGTACACCACCAGATCGGCCCGTCCCACGTTCGCCACCTGGGCGGGGGAGAGTTCCAGATCGTGGGGTTCGGCACCCGGCGGCGTCAGGGAACTGATGGCGGTGTCCGGTCCGCCGATCCGCTCGGCTAGGAATTGCAGGGGGTAGAAGGAAACGAGAACGGATGGGCCGTCATCGTCCACAGTGGCAGGGGCCGAAGCGCACCCGGCGAGGGTGGCGGCGCTCATGGTCAGAAGGATCGTGGCTCTGCGGCCGCGCGTGGGCCACGGCCTAGGGTGCGCATGCATGAGAATGATTCTCGCTAAGTGGCGCGCCTAAGTCAAACAACACCGGCCGCGGTTTCGACAGTGGTCTCGACAGTCCGCCGAATCCCGGGGCGGCGCTCCATCGCTGGCCTCCCACGTGCGCAACCGGGCGGGAGCGGAGGGGAGCGTCGACCGAGCTGCTCAGGCGGGTCTTTCGCGGGCCGCGACCCCAGGTGCGTTGCCGCACACCGCTTCGCCCCGCGCCCGGTAGGTTGGGCGCCGTGGCATCGCATTCGGGGGTCAAAGCGATCATCGCGGCTCTACTCGGGAACCTCGGCATAGCCGTGACGAAGCTGATCGCGTTCGCGTTGAGCGGCTCTTCGTCCATGTTGGCCGAATCCGTCCACTCAATCGCAGATACCGGCAACCAATTGCTCCTCCTGCTCGGGGGCAGGCGCGCCCGGCGCGAACCGGACCCAGCCCACCCCTTCGGATACGGCCGCGACCGCTACTTCTACGCCTTCGTGGTGGCGTTGGTGCTGTTCAGCCTTGGGGGTTGTTTCGCCCTGTTCGAGGCGTGGGAGAAGTTCACCCATCCTGAACCCATCGAGGCCTGGGCGTGGGTGCCACTCGCCGTGCTTGGGGTGTCGGTCGCCTTGGAATCCTTCTCGCTGCGCACCGCAGTCCACGAAGCTCGGCCCGCCCGCGGCTCCAAGACGTGGTGGCAGTTCATCCGCACGGCCAAAGCTCCCGAATTGCCGGTGGTTCTCCTCGAAGACACGGCCGCCCTGACTGGCCTGGTCCTCGCCCTGGGAGGAGTGAGCGCCACCCTGGCCACAGGGGATGGCAGGTGGGATGCGGTTGGCAGCGCCGCCATCGGCCTGCTGTTGATCGCGGTGGCCGTGGTGTTGGCACGCGAGACGAAGTCGCTGCTGCTAGGAGAGGCGGCCGCAGACGATGACGTGGCCGCCATCCGTGCCGCCCTACCCGGCCAGGGCATCGCCTCCGTCATCCACCTGCGCACCGTTCACCTAGGACCGGAAGAGGTGCTCGTGGCGGCCAAGGTCGAGACCGACCCTGCCCTGTCGAGCGCGAACCTCGCTGCCGCCATCGACGCGGCCGAAACCCGAGCGAGGGCGGCGGTGTCGAGCGACCTCGTGATCTATCTGGAACCTGACCTGCGGCGCGAACCCGAGTAACGCCGGTTCCCTGGCCCGGCCGCGGGCCCCGACAGCAGCCACCGCGGACCGGCCGCCCAGTCGCGCTTGGGGCCCAGCCACCACGGACCGCTCCCCCCTAGTTCGGGGTTGCGCTCAGTTCGGGGTTGATTGCCAGCTGACAGGCCAGCCACAGTTGGTCGTCTACCAGTTGCTCGACGTAGGAATCGATGGATAGGGCAATCCTTGGCAGGAGGGAGTTTGGGGCGGCCACGAAGTGCATGTAGACGGCGCCTTCGACGGCATCGAGGAGTCGAGTTACAGACGTTCTTGGCGGCAATTCACCGGACGCGATGGCCGCGTGGATGCGCCGGCGCATCTCAAGGACGGGTTCCTCTCCGACTCGGCGGGCGAGTTCTTTCAGGAAGGGCGGGCCGGATTCCGCTTCGATCGGTAGGCGGTTGGTGGCCCATCGCGTGGACAGCGAGAGGGCGAGTTTGGCTCGGTTGCGCAGATCTGCGACGATGGCGTCCCGGATGGTGGGGTAGGTCCCGGTCAGGGCGGAACCGAGGGGTTCGATGGCCGCTACCAGGACTTCTTCCTTGGTTGCCCAGCGGTCGTAGAGGAGGGCCTTGCCCACTTGGGCCCGTTCGGCCAAGGCGTCCATCGTGAAACCGTGCCAGCCGCGTTCTCCGAAGATCTCGACGGCCGCTTGGAGGATTCTTGCGTCTGCCGCGGTATCGCGGGGACGCCCCCGCCGGGCAGTGGGTTGTGGCGTCGGGTCGGTCACTCAGTGAGACTACCGCTTCTGGGACTAATGTCCCGTTGTTACGGACGGTAATCGTCTGTAAATTGGCGCTGGTCGTTCACCCACCGCGGGCGAGCGGCGTTCAGTGCCCGACGATGGCGTTGGGCCGCGACCATCAGAAAGCAGGTCAGCCGATGTTGCTGAAGTTCACCGATGAGCAGCAGCTGCTCTTGGACTCTTTGGAGGAGATTCTCGACCGGATCGTCACCCCGGAGTACTGCGAGAGAGTCGATGTCGAGGGACGCGAACCCCGCGAGTTCAACGAAGCCATGGTGGAAGCGGGCTTTGCCACGCTCGGCATCCCCGAGGAGTTCGGGGGCACCCCGATCGACAACCTGACACTTGCGATCATCTGCGAACGGGTCTGCCAGCGCGGCCTTCAAGCAGGCTACGGCGGAGCAATCATGCAGGTC
>JAIRXV010000023.1 GCA_031268115.1 Bifidobacteriaceae bacterium | reverse complement strand
GGTGTGGTTGGTGGTGTTACGGGTGTGGTTGGTGGTGTGGTTGGTGATGCGGAAATGTCCGATGGTGAGTCGGGCGGTGATGCGGATATCTTCGGTGGTGTGGTTGTGTCGGCCGATGGTCTTGTTGGTGGTGACGTGTCGGATGGTGGCGGTGCGCCGTCCGCGGGCGAGGCGCACTGATATGGCTAAGCGTCAACCGTTGGGCCCACCGCCACCGCCCGCGGTTCAGCGCGTGGCGGTCCGTTACGCCAAGCGCGGGCCGTTGCGATTCGCTTCGGCTCGGGACGTTGGGCGGGCCTTCGAGCGTGCGATTCGCCGCGCTGGCGTGCCAATCGCCTATTCGGCGGGGTTCCACCCCCACCCGCGCCTTTCCTATTGGGGCGCCGCGCCCACCGGTGCGGCCTCCGAAGCCGAGTACTTGGAGATGCGGCTGTCTGAGCGTCGCGAACTCGAAGAACTGCGAGTCTGCCTGGACGCGGCCTTACCCGAAGGTATCGCCGTGTGTGCGGCCGCAGACGGGACAGGTGGTCTCGGTGCTGCGATGCCGTCGCTGTTGGCTGCATCTTTGTGGCGTTTGACCTGGGCAGACGTGGATCGAGCGGACCTCGACCGGGCGGTTGGCGAGTTCCTCGACGCCGGTTCGGTGCTCGTGACGCGCCCCGCTCGCGGACCGAAGGGCCGTCCCCGCGAACTCGACGTTCGTCCCGCTGTCGTAGCGATCGCCCCGCCCAGGCGGGCCGCGGCGGGGGAGCAAGTCCTGAAGGAGGGGCGTGTGGGAGAGGCGATGGACGTCATCGTCCGCCATGGGCAAAGTGCGGTGCGGCCTGACGATGTGGCGTTGGCCTTGGAACGGTTCCTGGCGGACTCGCCCTCGGCTCCGGCCGCGATGATCCGTTTGGCTCAAGGACCGCTGAGGCCTGGCCCAACCGTGGGCGACCCTTTCGAGGCTTGAGGCCAGCTGAGGCACCGCCTCGGCGCTGGGAGTAGTCACCGGTTTGGAGTAACTGGCGACAGCGATCTTACTCAACCTGTTGCAGAACAGACGTTCGGACCAATCGCCTATTAACGTAGGTAATCCTGCCGGAACTCGACCTCAATGACGGGGCCGAATCGCGGTGGCGAGGCTACCAGCGGGCGGTCTCTTTCGGGACCCGCAACCTGTGGCGACAAGACCACCGGACCCGTGATTCAGGCCAGCCGCGCAAGGTCCGAGATGGGCGTGGAGGGGCGATTGCGGGCATCGCGCGAACCCAGTTCGCGCCTCGGTTTCCCTCGTTCCCGGCCGAAGATGCCGATGGGAAAGCGGCCGACGCCCGCGCGAATGAGAGAGGGCGAAGCCCGGACCAGCCGAAACGCGACACCTTCCATGCGGGGACGGTGGTATCCTCACCACCGTCCTGGGCGCGGCGCCGGAGCCGCACCAGGCGATGTTCGCTGCGCGGAGAGAAACCCCGGTAAGACGGAACGCGGCGGCTAGCATTCTTAGACGCCGCTTTTCGGCGGCGCATCGGCGCGACCGGCGTGCGGCTTTCGACCGGCCCACGCAGGAATGGGAGGACGATGGCGGTGAGCGGCACCCAATCCTTAGTTGTGCGCGTGAACAGTGCGGCACTGACCCACCTGGGCCGGGTACGGACCATCAACGAAGACGCGGTTATGGCGGGATTTCCAGTATTCGTGGTGGCGGACGGTATGGGCGGGCATTACGCGGGCGATGTGGCCAGCGCCATCGCCGCGGAAGAGATGGGCAGGCTCACCGAGCTGGAGACCGTAGATCTACCGGCGGTCCAGATGCGATTGGACGCCGCACGCAAGCGGATTCTTGACCTCGAAGCGGCAGAGGCCGTGCGCGAGCCCGGCACCACGGTCTCAGGGGTGGTGATCGTGGATCAGGGCGGTGTTCCGCACTGGTTGGTGTTGAACCTTGGGGATTCGCGGACCTATCGGCTGTCCAATGGGCGCCTTGAGCAGCTTTCGGTGGACCATTCGGAGGCCGAAGAGATGGTCGCGGCGGGCAAACTCCTCCGCGATCAAGTCCGCTTGTATCCCCGCCGCAACGTGTTGACCAAGGCGCTTGGCGCTGGGGTTTTCGACAACCCCGATTATCGGCTGATTCCTGTGGTCGAGTCGGACCGGATTCTGGTCTGCACGGACGGCCTGACCAGCGAGGTTGGCGACCCTGAGATCGCCGCGTGCCTACTGGAGAATCCCGATCCGGGTAGCGCCGCCGAGGCTCTATTGCGGGCCGCGATGGCCTCGGGCGGGCGGGACAATATCTCGATCATCGTGCTAGACGCCTGGGAGGTGTTGGGGGCTCGTGCCGCCACGCCAGACAATGCGGCGACCGGCCTCGCGGACGGGTCGGCACATATGGACGATGACGCAAGAGGCGCTGTCGCCACGCCAGGTGCGCATTAGTGTTCGAGACGCTGGCGCTTGAACCGACTTTACGAGATGGAAGGCAGCGGATTGGTCTGCCGGCCCGAGGTAAGGGCTCGTTAGAGGGCCGGTGACATGACCGGGCGAAGCCCGGGTCGGGTGGGCAAGGCGAGTCCCGGGCGAGCCGAAACGCGGCAGCTAGCGTCTTAGGTGGCGGTGCTTTCGCTGCCGTCTCGCCTCCGGCAAGCGAAGGGCCGGCGCAGTCGGGTAGTTGCGGACAAACCTGCACGACAGTGGCAGGAATCTAGGCCAACGCCGTGCGTCCCGGCGCAGTCGGGTGGTTGCGGACAAACCTGCACGGGTCACAGCACGCCTGTCTTGGCGGGAGTGGGGGTTGTCGTCAGGGTATTCCCGGGCCGACGGCACCGGTCCAGACCATCCGGTGTGGACCGGCCTGTTGTGTTCGGGTCAGTTGGTGCGGGCCGCATCGATAGAGCTTCTGGTCAATAGTGGACAGCGCGCGCTCACATCAATAGAGCTTTCGGCTAATAGGATCGCCGGATTGGCCTCTTTTGACTCGATCTAATGACCGAAAGCTCTATCGCGATGCGGCCTGCCGTGGCCCCAATAGCCAAGAGCTCTATATAGACGCGGTGTGGTTAGAGGCTTATCGGAGACTTCCGACGATCACGACATCGCGGCAGGTCACGCACCCATGAGGGGCGCAGTAAGCTAAGTCTCCAATAGTCACCTAAGAGGCCGGGGCGATAAA
>JAIRXV010000422.1 GCA_031268115.1 Bifidobacteriaceae bacterium | reverse complement strand
AGGACGACCGCCGAAGCGGCCCGCGGGGAACTAGCCGAACTCACCGACGCCGCCCACCGCGACGAGATGGCTCGCGCCGCGATGCGCATGCGGATCGAAACCATCGGCGCCAAAGCCGTCGATGAGCTGGGAATCGACCCCGCGGTTCTCGTGGCCGAATTCGGGCCACACCGAGGGGTGCCGGTATTGGAGGACTCTCCCGACGATGACGGCCGCGCACCCTCCCCCAATGGCGGAACTCCCTCGGGGAACGGCATCGGCGGCGAGGCGGACGAAGCCCGGACCGTTCCCTACGTCAGGGTCGAACAGGAAAAGCGTCTGCGAAAGGCCGAAAGGGCGCTCACGGCGTTGGGACGAGTCAATCCGCTGGCCTTGGAGGAATACACGGCACTGGAGGAACGCCATCGATTCCTAACCGAACAGCTGGTTGACCTTAAGAAGTCCCGCGAGGACTTGATGCACGTGATCCGGGAAGTCGACGAACGAGTCGAGCGGGTATTCGCCGAGGCATTCCAAGACACGGCTGAGGCGTTTTCTCGGGCATTCGCTCGCCTGTTCCCAGGGGGTGAAGGCAAGCTCTTCGCGACCTCTCCGGAGGACATGCTGACCACGGGAGTGGATGTCGAAGCGCGGCCGGCCGGAAAATCCGTGAAACGGCTGTCGCTCCTATCGGGCGGCGAACGGGCCCTCGTGGCCGTCGCATTCGTGGTGGCGATATTCATGGCTCGGCCGAGCCCGTTCTACGTCATGGACGAGGTTGAGGCCGCCTTAGATGAGGTCAACCTCGGCCGTTTGTTAGACATCGTAAACGAGTTGCGTGTTTCCTCGCAGATTCTGATTGTCACCCACCAGAAACGCACCATGGAAGTCGCGGACGCATTGTACGGTGTCACCATGCGGGACGATGGCGTCACTGAAGTGATATCCCAACGCCTCGCCGAGGCCGTGGACGGCTAATCCCGCACTGGCCGGGAGTTCACAATAGGCCCGGCACCAAAGACATCTGGCCGCGCGTCACGCGCTTTGCCTTGCTTATCCCCGTTTGAGGGCGACGAATTCGAGTGGAGTGGCCTCTAGGACCTCGGCCAGGAACGTCCGGTAACCGGCAAGGAACGCTTGATTCCCGGGGCCCGGACGGCCGTCTTGCGGGGACCATGTTGGGGCGTCGGGTTGGGTCTTGTACTCAACGCCTAACCGTCCGGCAACCGCACACGTGGGCGGCTCTTTGGCCGTTCGCAGCTCTCCTACAATCGCCTTGTCGTCCTCGATGCGGAACCGAAGCATGCGGTCGCGGTCGGGCGTCCACGCCCACAGATGTGTGGCGCCCGGCGGGGGATCCGCCGGGATCGCCCCGACTGAGGCGCCTTCCAAACCGAACCAGACGGCCGTCATGCCGGCGCCGATTTGCGCTGCCTCGGCCCAGGGGACCTCGCCGTGCGCCACAAGCGTGCCCGTTTCCGGGCCGATCGCCCCATCGGCGGCGGGGCCGGGGCTGGCGTATTCGACGCCAGCGGAGTCTCCACCGGCGCTACCCCTGGACTGGCCCTCTTGTTTGCCGCGCTTAGGCGGCGGGGGGGCGGGGTCGGATTCTGGCGGCTCGGCCTTCGCGGCCGAACGCAACGCGTCGATGTCTGAACGTGTCAACGCGGTGGCAGCGCCATCGGTGTCTTCCTCGACTGGCCACGTGCCGGCTTCGACCAGCTTGAGCGTGCCCAGGCCGGTCGTGACCCGCGACCCGATGCCAACGAGTCCATCCCCTAGGTCCCGCAAAGCCCACGCCAGAGCCTTCCGCACCGCCGCGGCGACTGTGGGTGTCGCGGCGGGCGAGAGAAGATCCCCCGGCTTTTCCGGCGCCCGCTCGATCACCATCGTGGTCCACGCGTCCAGTTCAGGAGACCCGCCGCCGGCGTGCGCGGCGCCACCCGACTTGTCGCCGCCCTCCGCGCCACCCGAACGCCCCACCAACGATGTCTCCGCGAACAGTGCGCCGTCGTAAGCGCCGCCGGTGAACCGGTCGATGGCGACGCGGTTTCGCGCCGCGGCGTCCGCGTGCTCAATCGTTGAGTCGTGGAACACCAGCTCCCCGGCCCGTCCCTCAAAGCCGAAGACTCTGCAAGCGATACATGGGGGTAGCGTGCGCCCGCCCTGACCGCTGGCCGGCTTGGTGCAAGAGTCCCTGTCTTCACAGGCCAACGCCCTGCGCGAAGCGTCCGGGTCGGCATCGTCGGCGCGGCCCGCCACGGTCCGCAACACGTATTCGAACCGCGACCGGACGATTCCTTTCCAGGTGCTGCCCGGCACAACGAAGTGATCCCGTATGCGGGCCAAGCAAGCCTTTGCCCGGGCGGCTGGGTCTTGGCTTTCGACGTCCGCTTCCACCGCGGCCGATACTGAGGCCAAGCAAGCCTCTGCCCGCTTGGCCGGGTCTTGGCCGCGGGTCAACTTACGTTCGCGGCGGCCGGTCGTGACACGGACTCCCTCCGGAAAACTGAACGTGACTTCAGCGATGCGGTCCGCTCGCGGCGCCGCGGCCGTCGCTTGCAATCTGGTGGCAGCGATGGCGTCCACCAAGTTCCGGCCGGACATGGACCAGTAACGCTCCCGCCCGGGCGGCTCCGCCAGGTTGACGGCGCCGTACCAGACTTCGCGGACGCGGGCGGTGCCCGATCCGGTGCTTCGCCCGCCTCCGATGGTGGGACGCCAGGTCGCGAGCACACCCGCCACCGCCTTCAACGTAGGCTCACACGCATCCAGCCGAAGCCGGAGGACGATGACGGTCGGAACTGAGACGAGCGAGCGGTCCCGCAGCGTGGATGCTTCGGCCGCGCCGCGAGATCGGTTGATCGCGGTCCGACCCCGGGAGACTGTCTCGATCTCCTCACCTTTGGCGGCGCCAACGTCGGCGCTCAGACCCCAAAGGGCCGATGCGCTCAGCCCTTCGACCTCGGTGGCGTTGTCTTCTTTCTCGGGCGCACTTGGGCCCAGGAGCCGCTCAAGTACTACGTCTCGACCGCACCCGAGCGCTTCAGCGAGTTCTTTCCAGCCATCCCAATCGTCGCCCTGGCGGCGCAGGTGGTCCCGGAACGAGCCGATCAGACCGGTCACCGGGACTCGCGGCGCACCGTCCCGCGTCAAGTGGCCCGTTGGACCGCCGAACGGGCCTTGTTCGGCGCCAACGCACCAGCCGTCATCGGCGTCGATGACCACTCTAAGGAAGCCGCGCATCGTGCTCATCGGTCGTCTCCTTCCGGGCTGGACGGCGGTCCGCAACGCTGGTTCTCCAACCGCCTGATGGCCGCGGAGGCGGCGCGCCGAACGCGGTCGGGCGGCAGCGGTTCGCTGGATTCGCCCCGGAGTTGCTCAACCAACGCGGCCAACGCGGCCCACGCAGCGCTACCCCGGGATCGCCAATAGCGCGATTCGGAGGGCCATTCTTCGAGGCCGTCGGCCGTTCGTTGGGCCTCGTCCAAAACCGCCGGGTCGCGCTCAACCTCGCGCAGGACAGCGCGAACACGGTTGACCGCTTCGGTCTGATCGGGCTTCGCGTCGCTTTCTCCTTCGATGGCGTCGAGCAGGGCCTTCACCGCCGCGTGGACGCCCGCAAGGTTGTCGCGATCGACCGCTTCGGGTTGGGCGACTCGCGGCTGGGTTTGGGAGTCCGGCAACGGCCACCACTCAGGCGGATCGACTTGCACTCGCCCGAATCCCTCGCGCCGGCGATGCCCTATACCTTCGGCCGCCAGCGCCGCCAGCTTCTCCTCGCTCCCGGCCGGGACGGTCAGAATGAACGTGCTGCCTGCACAGATAGCATGCTCTGTCGGCTTGGGCAAACCGCTGGCCGCATGCCATCCGCCAACGGTCACCGGTCTTGCCCAGTGGTCGAGAAGCTTGAGTTCGCCCAGGCCGTGGCGTTTCAATTCCGGGGTCAGGTCCATGGTTGGCCGCCCAAAGTCATCGAGGACGATGGCGTGCGACACCAGCCTTAGGACGCGCCGGCCATCGCTTCGGGTCGCCTTGCCGGTTGCCGGTTCGGGCCGCGGCCTAAGCTCCTCTGGTTCGGGCACACGCTCAGGTTCGGGTTCAAGTGCGATATCGACTCTTCCCGCGACGGAGCGGCCCTTACCCACGCGCAGTTGCCGCAGCGACTTCAACCATCGAAGGAAACGGTCGCCAACGTCGTCTGGCAGCGTTTCAAGTCCCGCGATCCGCCCCTCGAAGACGAACCGAGGCGCTAGCGCCTCTCGGGAGAACAGCGCGCGTTCGCGAGCTGAACCGGTATCCGGATCGACCGCGGTGCGCACACGCACCTCGCGCAGATCCTGAATGGCCTGAGGCAGCGTCTCAGGCGCACCCATACCGACGCGCGGCGCCACCAGCTGTCCCTTGCTTCGGTCCAGCGGGCCGCCGCAATGGCGGCAGTGTTGCGCGGCCAGCGCGGGTTTGGCTTGACCCTGTCTCTGCGAACAGGCCGCACAGCTACCTACTTCGCCTTTGCCGCCCCCGTGGGTATGAGGTCTGGGCTCGTACGCCTGGTCTTCGAACCAAACGCACTCGTCAGTTGGGCAGTACTTGCAAAAGACCACCGACTGGGGCACGACGGCGAAATCCACGGGCAGCGCATCCTCGAAGCGGACCCGGCCCTCAAACACCTGGGCGAACTCGGGTTTCCCGCTCGGCGGCCCAAAGTCGCGGATCCAGGCGGCCGCGATGGCTCCGCGGACCACCGACCCGGAAACGTAGTCCACGGTGCGCTGGTAGAACGCGACCTCCCGGGTGGTTGCGAGCGACAGCGGCTGCATCGCGGTCAACCTAAGCGTGAGGGTGTTCACTGGACTGCTCCTATCCGCTTTAGCAGGGTCTGAAACGCCTCCGCCAGCTCCGCTGGCGGAGGCGCATCGCCCGCCAAGCCCACTGCCACCCACCCAAGGCCGCGCCGACGGTCCGAGCCGAGAGCCGTCATCGTCCGCGCGGCCGCCTCAAGAACCGTCACGTGATCCTCCAGCGACAGCCCCAAAGGGTTGAACTGGCCCGGAATCGGGCCGATCTGCTCAATTGTGAACGTGCCTTTGCTGGCCGTGAACTCGTTGACCGCCACGAGGGCGCCGTCTAATGCGGTGCCGGTGGTCTCATCGATGCGTATCCGAGAGCGCCGCTCCCTAACGGGGGTTTTGGCTCCGGGCCAAACGATGTCGCTCCACGACCATGGGGATGAGAGGGTTGGGCCCGCGGTAATCGACGAATCGCCTTCATAGTCGTTCGCTGGGGCGCGGGCGATATCGTGCTCGTGCCCGCCGAAGACCGCGCGAAGGAGCTTCCATTGGGTGTCGGGGCCGAGGTCTCGGGCCGCATCCAACATCATTCCCTTCAGGGCACTTCCGGGGATGGCGGCCTGTTGCGCGACAGCGTGGGGCGTCAGGAACTCCACTTCGAACCTCAACTCTTTGGGATTCATGCCCACCACCTCAGCATCGCCAAATGCTCCAACAATTCGCTAAGGCCGTCCCGCAGCGCTCCCCCACTCCCCGGATCGGGGTTGAGGTACGGACTCACCAGTTCCTTGAGGTCGAATCGGCGAGCGTCGCTACACAGCTGATCGCGCACCGTTTCGCGATCCGGCTCGCCCAACAGCCGAATCCAGGATTCGCGGCGAGTCGCAGTCAATTGTTGGGCAAGTTTCTCCAGCTTGGGGGCCATAAGGTTCAAATCGCGGATTGTTGGGTGGAATCGATCAGTCGGGACAATGTATTCGCGCGTGAAATCGGCCCAGCCAATGGACGAGGTGCCCTTAGAGGAGTAGGCTATAGGATTCTTCAAATGCGCCTCGTACCGGAGCCTCGCACCAGCTCGCTTCGTGGCCCTTAGCACCCTCTCGGCCCGGTCGAACTGCAACGCAAACGGAGTGGTGTGCTTGGCGAAGACGATGGCGGCACTCGCCGTGGCACCGGGAAGGACGCCGCCCGCTTCTTCCTCGAAGAGCTTCAAGAACTCGCGCACAAACGGCCAGGCGGCGGTCGCGGTCACGGTGGCGACGGCATCGTCCCCTCCCAAGACATGCGGGATGACCGGAAGGATGGCGTCGTTGGCTTTGCAAATCGCCTTTGTGGCTCCAATCAGGGCTTTCTTCGCGACCTCACTCAAGCCAGCCACCGCTTTCTCACGCTGCTTTGGATCGGTCAACTCTTGGAAACGAACGCCCATGGCATCCCCGTCGATGAAGACCGTGGCCAGATGGTTGACCCGGCGGCCACTTTGGGCGTTGGCGAGGTCCGCGAAGTGCTCCGCGGGGCGAATTTTAGAGCGAAGACATTGGTTGATTGCTTCCAGAAGCCACTCCTCCACCGTCAAACTCGGGGAGGCCTGCGCGGAGTTCTTCGGGTTGGCTTTCCCAAAGCGGCCAAGGCGCTCACGCGAGCCGCAGTCCTCGCAGACGCGACGCACCGTCCTGGCCGTTGGTTCCTGGAACTCGTACTGGGCTGTCACCGGGGTGCGTCCACATTCATCGCAGGTCAACAGCGCGGGATAGTCGTTGCCGAAGGCCAGTCCGCTGGCCTGGAGCTCCTTCATCGTTGGGTAGGCCTCGACGTAGAGTGCGTGAGTCGGCCCGGTGAACCGGGCGGAAAACTCCGCATGGGGGAGCTTACGCCGAAGGTGCGCGATCACAATGTTGGCGATCTGGGTCATGGTCTTGGTCATGGCCTCATCCGGATTATCCGCTTGCGCGGGCGGACCGTCCCCATTGACGGGTTCGCGCCGGACCAGGCTGACCACGCCGTCTATATCTCCGGCCGCGTCATTGCGCCGCCATCCGGGAAAGCGCTCCTCGCTCAGGTGGGCGCAAACCTGGGCAATCGGATCGAATTCGCCGTCTTGCGCCAAACCGGCCCTTTGGGCCTGCTCAGGGTCCGCGTACTCCTCGGGGTACCTGCTTGTCGCGACCTTGATCATCGCCGAACGGTCCCTTTGGCTGCGCAGGTGGCGGGGCTGAGTCAAGTAGTGCTGGATCTGGACCACACCCACATCGAGATAGGTGCTCACCTCCTGACTCACGTTTCCTCCTCTCCGGTCTTCGGGGGAGAGATTGGGAGTCGCTGGTCGTCTTCAGTCGGGTCGGGCAACGGGATGATCTTTGCGCCTTTCTTGCCTCCCACGTTGGCCGCGTGTCCATCCGCGTCCTTGAAGAACTCGTAGGACTTTAGGAATTGCGCGAATGCCGTCCCCTTCGCCGAGCGGTCGCGTCCTGGCGGGTACCAAACCAGATCCGGGTCCACTTTCGCTAGATCGAGTACATGCGTCAAAACGGACCATTGGTGCCCCAGGGTGGCCTCGTTGGCACCCTTGAACGCCGCCACGGCATTCAAGGCGGTTTCTTCCCACGTGGGGGGGGCCTTTTCGGCGCCCGCGCCTCCGGCATCGTCCAGCATCGCGTAGCGTTCGGCACCCCAGGCCTGAATGCCGACGATCCTGGGCTTCACGCTGCCCAGACCCAACGGTTTACCGCCACCCAGATGGGTCGCGATCCCCCGCTCGCCGTGCTGATCGCCGGGACCGCCCACCAGTAGGCGGGCCGGAACCAGCGCGGCCAGGAGGCCGCCCAGCTCAACCTCGGTGAGCCCCTCGAACAGGACCTCGGACCGCAACGTTCCGGTGAAGGTGCTGCCTTGTCTCGTAGTCGATTTGTCGCCTCCTTCATTGACGCCAGCGAAGGCCCGCGAGATCTTTGTGGGGCCGTCGAACCACCAGCGCGTTGACGCCCTCGGCACCGCCTGGTCCTGCTCCAGCGGACCGGTCCTTCGGTTGGCGTCCTTACGGTCCGGCTCCGGATCGGCGTGCCAGTAATACTTTCGCCCACGCAGAGGGCGCGGTTTTGTCGAGTCGTGCCCCGAACCCCAGCGGCCGGTCGGTTCGCGGGCACTTTCAGGGCTTGCCTTCGGCGCGCCGTTTTCGTCTTTGATTTCGAGGTAGAACGGCCCGAACCCCGGCCTGGGTGCCTGCAGCGGCCGCATCCAGCGGGGATCTTCGACTTGGCCACTGTGCTTGCGCGCGGCGAGGAAGCGGACATGGGACGCGTACGCTCGCTGCTCGGCCATCCCGGACGAGCCAGTAGCGTCGACCATTCCGAACACCCGGCAGGTGGGGCACAGGTGACTGGGATCGCTGCACGCCTTCAAGGATTCGCCGACACGATCCCCGGCTGGCTTCTCACCTTTCGTTCTCCAGATCACAGCGGCGGAAATACAAGCGATCTGTCGGTTCTCTTCCTCCCCCTTAACCCTTACCCATAGGAGCGTGTTGTCGGGATCCCGACTCAGGGTTCGCCGCATACCCATGGACTTCCCCTTGAATCGGACCTCCTGGTAATCGCCCGTTCCCTGGTTGGCCGTCCGGAGGTCATCGCTGCCTTCGAGCCGGTCCAGGTAGCCCGCCCAGACGGCGGGCTCCACAGTGACGGGTTCTTGCTTGAGGTCGCCTATCTCGCCGAACGCATAGAAGTAGCCCTTGCTCTTATCGCGCGCAGAAGCATCGCTGACCATGATGAACCAATCGCCATTTGGATCGGGCAAGACCTCCCCGGAGGTGAGGTAGTCCCGCCCGAAGGCACTTTCCACTCCAATAGGCAGATCCGGGGCCGCAGGGCCGTCCCCGGCCTGAGGTTCGTCCCCGGCCTGAGGTACTCCGAGGATATTGAACCGGTCCCCGGTCTTCGGTGTGTAGCCGTCTTTCGGGAGGAAGGCCTCCCTCACCCAGACGACACGCTTCGCGGGACGGAACGTTGGAATCCCCGAAACGCCCTGAGATTGGCACACCCAGGCAAGCGTCCAATGGTCAGACTCGTTCGCGCTGGTCTTGATGGCGTCGCGCATCATCTGGCGGTACACCGGCACGAATTCAGCATCGAACACCCTCAGGCAGCCCCCCGCGAGCGTCTCGTGCAAAGACCGCACGGCACCCTTGATGGATGAGCCGGGCAGAATCCGGTCGCCCGCACCTTGGTAGTCGGGGGGCAAGAGCAGGGGCGTGACAGTCTCCCATTCGAGCTGTATTCGCCCCGAAGTGCGGCCTTGAGCAAGGTAGGCGTGTCCACCTGGCTCGTCCC
>JAIRXV010000397.1 GCA_031268115.1 Bifidobacteriaceae bacterium | reverse complement strand
GAGGCGTTCACCGCCCAAGTCGCCCTGGCGCGCCGCCGCGCCGGGACGGCCGCGCTGCGGGCGACGCCGCGTCCGCTGCTCCCGCCGGAGCGGGCCGCCAACTCCGTACTGGCCGCCTTCGATCGGCGCATCCCCTTCGCTTTGACTGGCGCGCAGGTCCGCGTTGGCCAGGTGCTGGCGGCGCACCTTTCCGGGGCGAGCCCCATGCAGCGTTTGCTTCAAGGGGATGTTGGGTCCGGCAAGACGGTCGTGGCGTTGCGGGCCATGCTGCAAACGGTCGATGCCGGAGGTCAGGCCGTTCTGCTTGCCCCCACAGAAATCCTGGCCGTCCAGCATTACCAGACGTTGTCCAACCTGTTGGGTCCACTCAGCGGCGAGGGTCTGTTCGCCCCCGAGGCGGCGCCTGGGGGCGAGGTCCCCGCCGCCGATGCCGGCCCTCAGGGATCGGACGGCGCGCCACGCGGGGTGGTGGTGCGGCTGTTGACCGGATCGCTGGGGGCGGCCCAGCGGCGGTCCACGTTGGCGGATCTGGCCGAGGGTAGGGCCGACATCGCAATCGGCACCCACGCGCTGCTTTCGGAGCCAGTGGGTTTCGCGGACCTCGGGTTGGTGGTGATCGACGAACAGCATCGATTCGGTGTGGAACAGCGAGACGTACTGCGCAGCCGCGGCGCCAAACCCCCTCACGTGCTGGTGATGACGGCCACGCCGATCCCGCGCTCCATCGCCATGACGTACTTCGGCGATCTGGAAACCGTGACGTTGGACGAACTCCCCGGTGGGCGCCCACCCGTGACTACCCACGTGGTACCGACATCCAAGCCGAAGTGGGTGGCGCGGGCATGGGAACGGATAGGCGAGGAAGCGCGGTCCGGTCACGGTGTTTTTGTGGTCTGCCCCCGAATCGACGCCCAGGATCGGACCGATCCCGAGGGGGCGCCCCCGGCCGCGGGATCGGACGGTTCCAAGGCGGCGCGACCGCCGACCCCGAGCCCGGATCTCGAAAACGGGTCTGGGCCGGGCGGTGAAACTCAGCGTCCGCCCCTGGCCACCGTCGAGGACACCTTGGAGAGGATTCGCCGCGAACCGGGGCTGCGCGATCTGCGCTCTGAGGCAATTCACGGCCGCCTCTCCGCCGAAGCCAAAGAGCAGATTATGTCTTCTTTCGCCTCTGGGCAGATCGATGTGTTGGTGGCGACAACCGTGATCGAGGTCGGCGTCGATGTGCCGCGTGCGACCCTCATGGTGGTTCTGGACGCGGACCGGTTCGGTTTGGCGGCGCTGCATCAGCTCCGGGGACGGATCGGGCGCGGCCGCGACCCAGGAGTGTGCCTCCTGGTCTCTGGGGCCGAACCCGAGACTCCGGCCGCGCGCCGCTTGGCCGCGATGGAGCAGCACCGCGACGGGGTCAAACTCAGCGAGATCGATCTAGAGTTGCGCCGCGAAGGGGACGTGTTGGGTGCGGACCAATCGGGACGCGGCAAGTCGCTGCGGCTTCTGCGAGTAATCAGAGACCGCGACCTGATCGCCCACACCCGTTTCATCGCGATCGATCTGATCGCGGGCGACCCTCGGCTGCTCGGCCACCCGGACTTGGCCGATTTCCTCGCTCGGCGGCTAGGCGACCGCGAGGACTTCTTGGAGCGCGCATGACCCGGATCGTCGCCGGAAGCGCCAAAGGACGCACCCTGACCGTGCCGTCCACGGGGACCCGACCCACCTCAGATCGGGTCCGCGAGGCGATCTTCTCGGCCGTGGAAGCCAGGATCGACTTGAACGCAGCGGCCGTCTTGGACCTTTACGCCGGGTCCGGTGCCCTCGGACTGGAGGCCGCCAGCCGCGGTGCCGCTCCAGTGGTCCTTGTCGATTCGGCCCGCCAGGCGGCGCGGGTGGCCAGGGCGAATGCGGCGGCGCTGCGGCTGCCCGCCCGAGTGGCGTTGGTCCGCGCCGAACGGGCCGCCGCCACACGCCAACCCGAAGCGCCATTCGATCTGGTCCTTCTCGATCCCCCCTATGAGACACCGAACGAGGCGGTCGCAGCCGTCCTGGCCGCCCTAGGCGAGGCCGGGAACCTAGCGGCGAGTGCCGTCATCGTCCTTGAAAGGGCCGCCGGAGGCCCGGCCCCGGCCCCGCCGCCGGGCTGGGTATGGCAAGACCCGAGAAACTACGGCGACACGGTGGTCCGTTTCGCCCACAGCGAAAGGTAGATTGGCGCCTATGAGCGTGGGAATCGTCCCCGGGTCCTTCGATCCGATCACCTTGGGCCATCTCGACATCGTCCAACGCGCCAGGGGCCTGTTCGATGAAGTGATAGTCGGGGTTGCGACCAATCACACCAAGACCCCGTTGCTCAGCGTCGAGGAGCGGGTCCGGTTGATCGCCGGCGCCGTCGCGGATCTGACCAACGTGCGAGTCATGGCCGTCAACGGACTGCTGGTCGATTTTGCCCACTCCTTCGGCGCAACAGTCCTGGTCAAGGGCGTGCGTTCGGCGCGCGATCTGCTGACAGAAGACGTGCAGGCCCAAGTCAACTACGAACTCGGGGCCGTCGAGACCGTGTTTCTGCCCTCGCGGCCGGGCCTGGCCTTCCTGTCCAGCTCCATCGTCGTGGAGATGGCCGCGAACGGCGCGAACATAGCTTCTTTCGTGCCCGATGGCGTCCCCGATGCCGTGAGCGAAGCGCTCGCCGCCCGCAGGGACGCGCCCACCCGCACAACCGGTTAGACTAACCCACCGGTTCCGGCGTTGGCCGGGGCCCCGACCCTGTGTTGGGACACGTTGCGGGGAAAGGTGACACGGGTGAACGCGTTTGGTGGGCCGTTCGCGGTTTCCACTCACGAACTCGCTCGACGCCCGGGAGAATCCCGGCACCTGAACACCACCGTGCTCGCACCGCAGGATCTGGGTTCCGATATCATTGCCGTTCCCCTTGACGGCCCGATCGAGTTGGATCTTCTGCTCGAATCGGTGCTCGAAGGGGTCCTTGTTACCGGACGAGTGCGTACCATGGCCCGCGGGGCGTGCGTGCGGTGCCTGGAGGACGTTGAGTTGCCGCTCGACTTGAGCATCCAGGAGCTGTTCGCCTACCCCGAGCGCATGGAGGCGGCGCGCGAATCTGGCGCTGAGGATGCCGAAGAGCGAATGCTCATCGGAGAAACCGCCGATATCGAGCCAACGGTGCGCGACGCCATCGTGCTCGGGTTGCCGTTCCAACCGGTGTGCGCGGAGGACTGTCCGGGTTTGTGCCCCACATGCGGGGAGAGACTCGACAGCGATCCAGGCCATCGCCATGAGGTCCGCGACCCACGTTGGTCCGCCCTCGCAGCATTGACCGAACGAGAAGAGAAGAGCTAACCGTGGCCGTTCCAAAGCGAAGGACCTCCCGCGCCAACACCCGGACGCGCCGTTCACAGTGGAAGACCACCGCCGTGACGTTGACCGCGTGCCCACACTGCGGCGCCAAGACCCGTCCCCACACGGCGTGCCCCACGTGCGGCACCTACAAGGGCCGGCTGTACGCGGAGGCGCAACGCAGTGAGTTCAAGGCCTCCTAAGGCGCTGCCGCATCAGGCCCTGATCGACCAGCTCGGCGTCAGCCTCGACCCTGAGCTGGGCGCTTTGGCGCTCACGCACCGATCCTTCGCCCACGAGGCGGGCGGTATTCCCACCAATGAACGGTTGGAGTTCCTGGGCGATTCGGTGTTGGGGATCGTGGTCACTGAGCATGTTTTTCGCGCCAACCCCGAGGCCCCCGAAGGCGACTTGGCGAAGATGCGGGCCGCTTCGGTGTCGCAGCGCTCGCTCGCCGTCGCGGCCAGAGCCATCGGCTTGGGCAAGTACATACTGCTCGGGCGGGGGGAACGGGCCACCGGAGGGGCAGATAAGGATTCGATCCTCTCCGACACGCTGGAGGCGCTGATCGGCGCGGTCTACGTGACTCACGGCATGGAAATCACGCGCGCCATGGTGGAGCGTTTGGTCGGTCCGGCGCTTGCCCGTGCCGCCCAGCTCGGTGCCGGTTTGGACTGGAAGACCTCCCTTCAAGAGTTGGCGGCGCAGCTGAACCTGGCGGTCCCCGAATACCAAGCACAAGGCGAAGGACCAGATCACGCACGAGTTTTCACCGCGTGGGCAATCGTGGCGGGGAAGGCGGTGGGAACGGGCCGAGGCAGCAGCAAGAAAGTTGCGGAGCAGGCCGCCGCCGCCGACGCCTACCATCGTTTGCAATCGAACGCCGCGGGCGCCGACGATCACGTTGCTTCCTCGGTGATTCGCCCTCCCACTGGCGGCGAAGTCGGCTAGGGTTTTCCCCGTGCCTGGCAATGCTTTCGCAAGTGCGAGTTCGGAATTGATCAACGTCATGATCGTGGACGATCACGAGGTGGTGCGGCGCGGCATCGCCGAGGTGGTGGACCGCAGCGACGGGATGCAAGTGGTGGCCGAAGCCGGTTCGGTCGCCGAGGCATTGCGTCGAGCCGTTCTAGTCAATCCACAGATCATCCTGGTGGACCTGCGCCTACCCGATGGGACCGGCATCGACCTGATGAACCAGTTGCGCGAGGTGGTGCCGCAAGTGCGGCCCGTCGTGTTGACATCGTTCGACGACGACGATGCCCTCGCCTCCGCGTTGGAGGCCGGCGCCGCCGCGTTCCTCTTGAAATCCGTGCGCGGGGCCGAGATCGCCGAAGTCATCCGCGCGGTGGCATCGGGCAGGACCCTGCTAGACGAACGCACCTTGACACGCCGCCGCGCCGACCACGATGATCCGACCGCGGACCTGACTCCATCGGAGCATCGAGTGCTGAAACTCATCGGTGAGGGTCTGTCCAATCGTGAGATCGCAGAACGCCTCGGTGTCGCGGAAAAGACCGTCAAGAACCACGTCACTTCGTTGCTGGCCAAAATGGGTCTCCAACGCCGCACGCAGGTGGCCGCCTGGGTTGCGGCACGCCGATCCTCGGGGTGGAGAACCGATGCCCAGTAAACCGAAGCGCAGCGCCAAGTCCACCGTGCGGGACCACACGGATGTCCCGGAGGACGGCGGCGAGTCGCTCTACGTCGTCTCTCGGCTTGAGGGCGGCAAGGAGGCCGAAACCGAGCTTCTCGAATCGCTCGCCACGGTGTTCGAGAGTGTCGAAGGAGCCAACCCGGCGAAGGCTCTGGCCGTGCGCCGGATCGGCCTCACCGACCTGCCCGATCCGGCCATGCTCGCGCTTCTCACTGAGGACGGTGGAGCACGCCAGGCCTGGGCCGTGCTTGGACCTGGCGACCTGGTCGCGTCGATCCCCGTGGCGGATTCGCAACGCGAGAGGCCGCAGGAAGCCCTCAAGGCGTGGCTCGACACGCTGGCGCCCGCCGGGCTTGCCGCCCTGTTGATGGCATCGCTCGGCATGGTCCCGGGTCAAGGCGAGACGGCCAACCACTATTCCGTGTCGCTGAGCTTGGACGGTCTGACACTGCCAGTCGGCGTGGTCCCCGAAAAGCTAGCCGAACGAGTTGAGGTCGCGGTGGGCGGCTTCCTGGAAGGCGCCGAGGAAGTCTCCTTCTGGACTGAAGAGGACGACGGCATCGACTTCCTGGATGGCCACGTCATCATGGACGAAGACTTCGAGAGCGACGACGAAGAAGGCCCCGAAACTCGCATTACCCAGGCGGTGCTCAACTCGCTCTTCGGCGTCACACCCCGC
This sequence comes from Bifidobacteriaceae bacterium, assembly GCA_031268115.1. Classification (GTDB taxonomy): domain Bacteria; phylum Actinomycetota; class Actinomycetes; order Actinomycetales; family WQXJ01; genus JAIRRT01. The sequence goes on along the minus strand of JAIRXV010000397.1, from coordinate 2,652 downwards.
TCCCGGATCGCAGCACAGCTTGAGGTGTTCGAGGAATTGGACTGATCCCTGGCGGCCCTATTAGGGGCCAGTGAGTTTCGCCAGGGGTGCTTCCCAGAGGATCGATGTGCCCTCGCCGGGGTTGGATCGGACCTGGAAGGTGCCGCGGTGGCGTCGCGCCCGGGCCTGCAGGTTGGCGAGTCCCGAACGTCGGCCCGCGTCCGGCGATTGGCCGACGCCGTCATCGGACACTTCAACCGTGACCCTGCCGCCCAACGGCGCATGCAGCGAATACGGCGAGACCGCGACAATCGAGACCTGCACGGACGAAGCCTCGGCGTGGCGCGCGGCGTTTGCCAGGCCCTCACGGGCCACCGCTACCACATCGTCCGCCAGATCGGCGTTGATCAGCTGATCGAACTGGTCTTCCAACTCGGGCCCCGCCTCCGATTCGAGGACCTGACCGTCCACTTCGATCACCAAAGAGGGCGCGAACCCGAGGCCGGCCCGCGAAAGCGAGGCCTCGCGGCGCAGGCGTTCAGCCAAAGAAACATCGGCGTCCGGGTCGCGCAGATCGTGAATGATCGAACGGATCTGCCGGACGGCATCGTCAACATTGTCCAGCGACGTTGTCAGCACCTCCTCCAAGCGGTCCGATACCACCCCTTGCGCCACCTCGCGTCGGGCCGATTCGAGGCGCATGCCCGTGGCGAACAACTGCTGGATCGCCAGATCGTGCAGGTCACGGGCGATCCGCTCACGCTCATCCAAGAGGGACTTAACATCGTCGGCATGGCGGGCCTCGGCCAACACCAAGACCACGGCCACCTCGGACGCGAAAGACTCGGCGTTGGCAAGATCGGACGCGTCGAAGGGCTGGGCGCCATCCGCCCGCAACAGCAATATCACGCCAACCCCGCGAGCCCCGGTGCGCATCGGCGCGTACAACGCCGGCCCGAACTGCCGCAGTTGGGACACGCGCAGGGTGAAGGCCTGCGAAAACGAGTCCACGATCATCCCGATGCCCTCCGCGAGCACCGTGTGGCTGCGCCCTTCGCGGGGCATGACCGTACCCACCAGATCGTCCGCCGAGGGGCCGTCCGCGATCTCAATGACGAGCCGTTCCTCCAGCGACGGCAACACCAGGGCGCACGTATCCGCGCCCGCGGCTTCGCGGGCGCGGCGGGCGATCATCGCCAAGGCGTCCTCTTCGTCCGCACCCGAAAGCATCATCGTCGTGATTTCCTGGCCCGCCGCCAGCCAACGCTCGCGACGTTGCGCGGCCTCGTGGACCTGGGCGTTGGCGATCGAAACGGCCGAGGCCCGAGCCAGCGCGGCCGCATAGTCGGCATCGACCGCATCGAACCCCGGCACCTTGTTGATCGCATAGAGGTGCGCGAAAACGCGTCCACCCACCCGCACCGGTATCCCAAGCAGCGTCGAAACCGCGGGGTGGGCCTCACGGAAGATGTCGGAAAGACCGGGCGAGGAACCGCCATCGGCCGCGAGAATCAAGGGGCCGTCCACAGGGATAAGGCCCATGAGCCCTTGGGGGTTCTCCAAGGTCGCAACGGTCTCGCGCGCAGCATCGTCCGTCGCATAGCAAACGAACGTGTTGGCCGCGCCATGAGCGTCCAACACGGCGATGGCGCAGGCCGGAGCCTGGGTGAGGCGCGCCGTCGCCTCGACCAGGCGGCTCAACACGCTGGGGGAATCGATGCTGGAATTGATATCGACGATGGCGTCGATGGTGGCGGAGGTGTCGGGAGCATGACTCAACGGTCGGCCTCCTCGGCGGCTAGTGCTGCACAATATGCTTGACTGGTTGCGGCAAGGTGACTGTGAGTGCCACGCGCGGCCAGGTGTCGATCATCCACCATCGCAACCTCATCGGCCTGGCCCAAAGCTCCCACTCGGTGTGTGACTATGGCCACGGCCCGGCCCGTTTCCCGGGGAAGGCCCAGCACAAGGGACATTAGGCGATCGGCGGAATCGGGATCGAGATGCTCGCCCGGTTCGTCTAGAAGCAAGAAGCGGGCAGGCGAAAGCAAAGCGCGAGCCAGGAGCAGACGCCGGCGTTCGCCACCCGAAACGGTCGATCCCCCAGGGCCGAGGAGAGTGTCCAGACCGTCGGGCAAGCCTTCGAGCCACTCGCTCAACCCAGTCGATCTCAGCGCCGCGGTCGCCTCTTGCGGGGTCGCTCGGCCGTTCGCCACTCGGAGGTTCTCCAGTACCGTGGTCGCGAAAACGTGGGCGTCTTCGGCGATGAACGCCACCGTTTCGGCAATGGCCGTCCGAGGCAACGCGCCCAGCGGCACGCCGCCCACCTCGACCGTTCCCGCAATTGGAGGCAACAACCCGGCCAGAGTCGCAAGCAGGGTGGTCTTGCCGGCCCCCGATACCCCGACGATGGCGGTTGACCGCCCGGGCGTGAGCGTCAGGTCCACGTCCTCAACCACCGGGCGCCGCGCGGACCAGCCGCAGGTCAGCCCGTTGGCGCGAAGCGCGGCGGTGGGGGGGACGGCCTCACGGTGAGGGGCCGACGAACTGGGGGGTGCGGCATCGTCCTCGGGATCGGGCTCGGCCCGATCCAACAGGTCGACTATCCGAACGGCGGCCGCCCGCGACCGGTACACCTGGGCGGCCGCCGCGGGCAACCCAGAGACCGCCTCG
>JAIRXV010000389.1 GCA_031268115.1 Bifidobacteriaceae bacterium | reverse complement strand
CAACGAAGCGCTCACCGACTTCCGGCATCTGCGGGTTGGCGATCGCGTTGACCTGGTTGCGGGCCGCCTCTGCGGACGGGCCGTCGGTGGCGCCTATGTAGACGGTGCCGTCGTCCTCGATTGAGATCTCGGCGCCGGTCTCATCCTGGATCTGGTTGATCATCTTGCCCTTCGGGCCAATGACCTCGCCGATCTTGTCAACCGGGACCTTGATGGCGATCACGCGCGGCGCCAACGGGTTCATCTCATCCGGGCCGTCGATCACCTGGGCCATCACCGACAGGATGTGGAGGCGGGCCTCCTTGGCCTGGGTGAGGGCGGACGCGAGCACGGACGCGGGGATGCCGTCCAACTTGGTGTCCAGCTGGATCGCGGTGACGAACTCCGAGGTGCCGGCCACCTTGAAGTCCATGTCCCCGAAGGCGTCCTCCGCGCCCAGGATGTCCGTCAGGGCGGCGTAACGGGCTTCGCCGTCCACGACCTCGCTCATAAGGCCCATCGCGATGCCGGCCACCGGCGCCCTCAGAGGCACGCCGGCGTTCAGCATCGCCAACGTGGAAGCGCAGACCGATCCCATGGACGTGGACCCGTTGGAGCCGAGCGCCTCCGAAACCTGCCGGATCGCGTAGGGGAACTCCTCGCGGGTCGGCAGCACCGGCACCAGGGCGCGCTCCGCCAAAGCCCCGTGGCCGATCTCGCGGCGCTTGGGGCTGCCCACGCGGCCGGTCTCACCGGTCGAATAGGGCGGGAAGTTGTAGTTGTGCATGTAACGCTTGTGCGTCACCGGGCTCAGCGAATCGATCTGCTGTTCCATGCGCAGCATGTTCAGCGTGGTCACGCCCAGGATCTGGGTCTCACCGCGCTCGAACAGGCCGGAGCCGTGAACCCGGGGCAGCACGTCCACCTCTGCTGACAGCGTCCGGATGTCGCGCAGGCCGCGGCCGTCCATGCGGATCCCGTCCGCCAGGACGCGCTCGCGGACCAGCTTCTTGGTGATGGCCCGCACCGCTGCCGAGATCTCCTTGTCCCGTTCCGGGAAGTTGGCCTCCAGGGCGCCCAGCGCCAAGGACTTGATCTCATCCAAGGCGGTTTCGCGCTCCTGCTTGTCCGCGATCCGGATCGCCTCACGCAGTTTCTCGGTCACCACCTGGGCGGTGGCCTCGTAAGCGTCCTCGGCGTAGTCCGGGAAGACCGGGAACTCGCGGGTCGGCTTGGCGGCCTTGGCGGCCAGTTCGGCCTGCGCCTGGCACAGTTGGCGCAGGAACGGCTTGGCGGCCTCCAGGCCCTGGGCCACCACCTCTTCGGTGGGCGGGGCGGCCTCGCCGTTCTTGATGAGCTCCCACGCCTTGTCGCCGGCCTCGGCTTCGATCATGGCGATGGCGACATCGTCCCCCACGAGGCGGCCGGCCACCACCAAGTCGAAGACGGACCGCTCGCGCTGGGACCATTTGGGGAACGCCACCCACTGGCCGTCGATCAATGACAGCCGGGTGGCGCCGACGGGCCCGGAGAACGGCAGCCCGGAGATCTGCGTGGACAGCGAGGCGGCGTTGATCGCGAGCACGTCATAGGAGTCCTCCGGGTCGATGGCCATGACGGTCTCGACAACCTGGACCTCGTTGCGCAGGCCCTTGACGAACAGCGGCCGCAGCGGCCGGTCGATCAGTCGGCAGGCCAGCACGGCCTCGGTGGACGGGCGCCCCTCGCGCCTGAAGAAGCTGCCGGGTATGCGGCCGGCCGCGTACATGCGCTCCTCGACGTCCACCGTCAGCGGGAAGAAGTCGAATTGCTCTTTCGGGTGTTTGCCGGCGGTGGTGGTGGACAGGACCATGGTCTGGCCGTCCAGGTACGCCGCGACGGCGCCGCCGGCTTGGCGGGCCAGACGGCCCGTCTCAAACCGGACGGTCCGCTGGCCTAGTGTGCCGTTGTCTATCACGGCTTCGGTGAATGTGATTTCAGGGCCCTCCATTGGGGCTTCCTCCTTTGGTTCAAGTGGCACGCCAAGGTCTGGCGCGCCGAGACTTGGCCAGTCGGAGATCGGGCGGTCTTCGATCGAGGCTCACGCTCGGCTCCGGTGGAGCTGCGAACCCGCCCGTGGGCGGGCTCGTCGGCGCCCCGAACCTGCGGAAGCCACTACCGAGGACCGCGAATCATTGGACCTGATCCACGACTCGCCTGCTTGGTTGAAAGCGCTCTAATACTATCGGCCGCCAGACGCCCCGGGCGCCGCCGAGTGCGTCGGGTGCGTCGGATCCGGCGCCGGGCTTTGGCTTTGGGTGCCGCCGTTTGTCAATAGCCCCGCGAGTGGCCAGGTCAGCGGCGCAGGCCCAGCCGTTTGACGATGCTGCGGTAACGCTCCACGTCGATCGATTCGAGGTAGCCCAGCAAGCGGCGGCGCTGACCCACCAGCAACAGCAACCCACGGCGGGAGTGGTGATCGTGTTGGTGCACCTTGAAATGCTCGGTCAGATCCTTGATCCGCTGCGTCAGCAGCGCGATCTGGACCTCCGGCGACCCGGTGTCGCCCTCATGAGTCGCGTATTCGGCGACTATCTTCTGCTTGGTCGCTGCGTCGAGCGGCACGGTTCACTCCTTCGGTTCGGTTGTTGCGCGGCGCACCGGGGCCAATCCACCCGGGCACTGAGATCCGCGGCCGTTTCACGGCGCCGCCAAGCCTACCGGACATTCGGGCGGCGCCTTCCCGGCCCCGTCTTGCTGCCCTCGCACGATGACGCCCACACCAGGCCGCTTGGCTTCCTCGCCGCGAACCCCCGCCTACCGGCCAGACGGCGGCCAGATCGCCAACGTGCCGCTCATCGTGGCCATCCTGCCGAGCGCCACGCGGTGGCGCCACTTGACCGTGTACCAGGCGTAGATGTTGAGAGCCACGCCGTCGCGGTGGCCCAGCTTCACCACCACGGCGTCAGCCGGGGCGCCATCGTCCCCCGTCACGCTGGCGGTGTAGGCGACCGCCACCGCCCTGAAACGGTCGCGTTCCCCCGTCAGACCCGCCACCAGGAGCTCTTCCGCCTCGTCCGCGGTGGCCGACTCGCTTGGCAGCGAGCCGTGCATTGCGACCTCTCCCTCGTTGGAGAGCGTGAAAGCGAACGGGTACAAGGCGCGCGACTTGCCCAGCAACTCAACAGCGCAGTCCAACGACCGGTCGAACAGCATGTCGAAGTCATCCTGCGTCTCCTGGGGCACCCCTTCACGCCATGACACCATGGCTTTCCTCCTCGATCTCGCGGCAACACCCGCGCTCAGCGCGACAGTCAATAGGCTACCGCCCACGGCTCCGCGCCAGCTGCCAGTCGCGCGCCCAGCCGGGCCGTACACATGACGGGTGATCCCCACCGCCGGATCCGTGGCCCCTACCACGTTCCCGTCTAAGTCCTACACGTACGAGCGTGTCAACCCGGCCGCGTCCCGGATGGCGGTGATCCTCCCCAGGGCGTCATATGTGTAGGTGACGGTCTCCGCCGGGCCGTCCGGCCCCGTGAAAGTCGCAGAGGCCACCGAGCCCGTGACCGTGTGGGTGTACGCGACCTGGTGTCCAACTCAGTCCCACACCCCCGTCAACCGGACACAGGATCATTGGACGATGACGTCCACCCAGGCCGTCAGACCGGTTGCGGGCCGCCTACGCCCGGCAGCGCGGAACCCGCCGAGCCCACCAGCACGGCCCCGATCGGCAACATCGAAGCCATCTACACCTGGGGGCGAGACGCGGCACCGGCTGGCCGCTATCCCTCCGGGGCGGTCGCCTACGCGGATTCGACCAGGATCTATTCCAACCGGGCCAACACATCCCGGGCTTCGTCGCGGGTGGCGCCGAAGCGCAGCTCGAACTCCTCATCGTCGATTGCTTCCAGCGCCACGCCGATCGCCGCGCGAACCGTCTTCAACTCACCGTGAGTGGCCGCGAACATGGCCTCCCCGCACGCAGGCCGTTGGCCTTTGCCCCCGCCCGCACACAGACTGCGGCGCAGTTGCCTCCACTCACGCCTCAGACGGCTCCAGGGCAACGAGCGCGAGAACTAAACCCTGCTCAGTGGGTCGGCGGCGTCGAACGCCACGTTGACCCGGTCCAACGGAGCCCACGCATCGCCAACCGTCGTACCTAGGCGCGCCTCGGTTTGGCTGCGATTCAGCTCGTTGACCGCCTCCAACAGGCCGTGCGACATTACACTCAGCTCGTTCAAGTCCGCCACCATGACCAATTCTTCGTAGGCAAGGACCTCGTCCGCCGCGCCGCGGGAGTGCCCACCGCATAGAGCATCTTCATCCCACACCTCCCATGAGTTTCAGGAAGCAAGCGTAGCCATCTCGCAGCGGGTAGGATCGGCCACCAACCCGGCCGCGTCGTGGTTGTGTAGACGGCCAGCCCGACGGCATCGTCCCTCATGCCCGTCAGGCGCAGGCGACCACGC
>JAIRXV010000300.1 GCA_031268115.1 Bifidobacteriaceae bacterium | reverse complement strand
GGCCCGGTCGGCCAGGGCACCCCAGACGGCCCGGTTGGACAGGGCACCCCAGACGGCCCGCTCGGCCAGGGCACCCCAGACGGCCCGGTTGGTCAGGGCACCGCGACCAGCCCAGACGGTTCGGCTAGTCAGGGCACCGCGACCGGCCCAGACGGTTCGGTTGGCCAGCGCTCGACTGCGCCGTCCGTAGGGGACGTTCTGGCGCACACGTTCTGGCTGGTCAACTCGGGTAATGTCACGGTTTCGGCCGTGCGGCTGAGTCACGCGGGAGGAACGGAGTTGAAGCTCCGGGGCTGGGCCGACCCAGACCGGGTGGGCCAGTTGGCTCCCGGGCAGCGAGTTCGCGCCTCAGTCAAACGCAAGCTGACCCTGGCCGACATCGACTCTGGCGGCGCCTCGCACACCGCACGGGCAAAGGCGGAAATCGGTGGCGGCGACCCGTCCGATCCATCCGATGATGTCACTGCCTCTGTTCGATCGCGGGTCGTCCTGACCCGGGCGCCGCTGATCGAGTTGATCAAGACCGTTGAAAGGTCGAAGCTGTCACGGTTCCCTAACGCTGGGCAGCCGATCGGGTACACGTTCACAGTCGCCAACCGCGGCAGTGTCACCCTGAACCGGATCTCCATTGTCGATCCTCGGGTGAGGGTCCCAGCCGAATTGCTGAGCTGGCCCGGGCCCGTGGGCGTGCTCGCCCCAGGCGAATCGGTCAGCGCCACCGTCTACGCCGCACTCGCCCAACGCGACATCGACGCCGGCCGGATCGCGGTCGCGGCGTCCGTCTCCGCCGAGGGGCCAGGGGGAGATCCAGGCGATGGGGAGGACGATGTGGTGGGGGCCGCCATCGTCCGTGAGGAGCTGGCGCTGAAGCCGGCCCTGTCCCTGAGTAAAACCCAGGATGTGTCTGGCGTATCCCAACCGCCTAAGGCCGGCAACGAGGTGGTCTACGGGTTTGCCGTGACCAACACGGGCAACGCGACAATCGAAGCGGTCGCGATCACCGATTCACAACTGGCCGCGCCGCCCGCGTTCACGGGTTGGCCCGGGCGAGAGGGTGTACTTAGGCCGGGGCAGTCAGTCCGCGCGGCCGGTACCTACCGCCTTCGGGAACGCGACGTGGCGGCCCAACACATGACCCACTCGGCCCGAGTAGACGGCGAAGCGCCGGGCGGCGATCCATTGACCGTGGCCGACAACGTTGAAGCGACCGTCACCGGGCGTGTCTCACTGGGGGCGACACCGCGACTGATGCTGACAGCCACCCTCGATCCGGCGAACGCGGCCCCTCACACCCTGGGAAGCGAAGTCAGATTCGTCTACGAGGCCGCCAACACCGGCAACCAGCCGCTCACCCACGTACGGATCCGGCGCGAAGGGCCTGGCCCGCTGACAATCGGCGAATGGCCCGATCCGTCATCGCCCAGTGTGCTGGCACCCGGCGAAACCATTACGGGGACGATGACGCGCACGCTCACGCAACAGGACGTGGACGCTGGAAGTGTTGTCGGGGCCGCTTCCGTCCACGGGCAGACTTTGGACGGTCAAACCGTAGTGCCGAGCAGCGTGCGCGTGGAGGAGCTCGTCGCTGGCACGCCGGCCATGACAGTGACCAGGACCGCGACCTCGGGCGATGAGGGCGACGCGCCGAAGGCGGGGGACTCGATCCACTACGCGGTCGAAATCGCGAACACGGGAACGGTGACATTGAGCGGGGTCGCGCTCGAAGATCCGGTGGTACACAGCGGTGTGCGATGGCCCGATCCCGGCGCGCCCGGTGTGCTAGCGCCTGGGCAAACCGCCGCCGCCACGGGCACCTACCGTTTGCGGCAGCAGGACGTGGATGCCGGCACCGTGGGCGGCGTGGCGATGGCCACCGCTAAGGGGCCGGGGGGCAACTTGGCTGACCCTTCGGACGATGTGCGGGCCCACGGCCAGGCGGAGACCGCGCTGCCGGCCAAGCCCGCGCTCGATGTGGCTGCTGCGGCCGAAGCACCCACTGGCCCACCGGCCGCGGGGAAGACGGCGACCATCGCGGCGAAGATCGCCAACACCGGCAACGTCACGTTGACGCAGGTCACGGTGACACGGAAAGTGACCGGGAGCGGTGAGCTGCCAGGGGACGGTCGGCCTTGGGGGGCCGGAGAGCCGGCCACAGCTGGGGAGGGCGCGCCCGGCCGGGCAAGCCCACACGAGGAACCGACCCAAGTGGATTGGCCCGATCCGTCATCCCCCGGCGTGATTCGGCCAGGTGAGACCGCGACCGCTCAGATCGCCCACGTTCTCACCCAAGGCGATATCGATTCGGGGCACTCGATGGCGTTAGTCGAAGCCCGCGGTGAGCGCCCGCGCGGCGATTTGGGCCGGCCAGACGACGACATTACCGCCGTGGGCAGCATCGACATGCCGCTCGCACGTGGCGGGGAGATGACAGCAACAGTGGCTACCGACACCTCGGGCCTAAGCGCGGTGCCATTCGCGGGCGAACCCGTCGGATATTCGCTAAGGCTGGTCAACTCAGGGCGCACGACGTTGACCGAGGTGGCGCCCGCGGGTTCGGCCCCCGCCTCGGTGTTGAACCTTGGGCCGTGGCCGGGACAGCCGGGTGTCTTGGAGCCGGGACAGGCGGTCGGCGCGCAGGGGGTGTACCGGCTGAGGCAGGGGGACGTGGACGCGGAGGTGGTGAGGTTTACGCTCGCGGTCCGCGCCGAATCTCCAGGCGGCCGGCCCACAATCCCCGACGATGACGTCACCGCCACCGCAGCCATCGCCACAGCCTTGGCGGCACACCCAGCGTTGTCGCTGACCAAGACCGTCAACGCTCCGGACGTGGCGCTGGACGCTGGTGGGATCACCCAGCCGGGCAGCCGTGACCGCGTGACTCGTTCCCAGATCGCGGACGCGGCATCCGATCCGGGCGAATCCTCCCAGCCGGGCAGCCGTGACCGCGTGGCTCGTTCCCAGATCCCCGGCGCGGCATCCGATCCGGGCGAATCCTCCCAGCCGGATGGGCGCGAACGCTTGACTCGTTCTCAAGTCACGGACGCGGCGGCGGATCCCAGCGAATCCTCCCCGCCGGGCCGCTGTCCCGGTGGTTCCACCGTTTGCGACCCCTTGGGTTCGCCACAGCCGCTGGGGGCAGAGGCGCCGCTTACCTACTCCTTCACGGTCGCCAACACGGGCAACCAAACGATCGCCGGGATTGTTCTGACCGATCCCCTGCTTGGGTCCGCCCTAAACCTCGGTCCGTGGCCCGATCCCGCCGCCCCGCGCACGCTGCTTCCAGGTGAGTCGGTTTCGGGATCGAGTACACACGGCGTGACCCGAGCCGAGCGTGCCCTTGGGCACGTCGCGAGTACCGCCACGGTCCGTGGGGAACGCCCTCGTGGGCGGCCGTCGACGCCCAGCGACGATGTCGTCGCCTCAGCCACCACCGACACGGCAGTCGCCGCGGTCAAAGGCTTAACGCTGGAAGTCACCGCGAGACTGCCAAGCGGAGGGGTGCCGGCGGCGGGGGACGTCATCGTCCACGTGTTGACGCTGGCCAATCACGGAAACCTGACCCTCAAAGGCATCGAACTGATCGCTCCAACGCTAGAGCGGGCGCCAGTGTTCGCGCCATGGCCAGGGCGTGTGGGCGAGTTGGCGCCGGGGCAGGAAGTCACCGCGACAGGTCCGTACCGGCTGACCCAGGCCGACCTCGATGCGGGGCACATGGTTGTGTCCGCGGCGGCTCGCGGGCGTCTTCCTTCCGACGATGACGTAGCTACCGCCACTGAAGCAGATACCGTCTTGCGTCAGCGGCCCGCGCTGAAGCTCGACGCCGCCCCCGACCCGGCTGCGCTTTCGCCGGCTCCTTTGGCCGGTGAGACGGTGAGGTATTCGTTCGCCGCGGTAAACGCCGGCAATGTGACGATCACCGGTGTGACCGTGACCGATCCCGCGCTGAACGACCCTCCACACGTCACGCGTTGGCCCGATCCGGCCGCACCGGGCACGTTGCGCCCGGGTGAGACGGTTCAGGCAACGGGAGTCCGAATCTTGACTCAAGCGGATGTCGATGCAGGGGTCCTGCGCGAGCCGGCCCAAGTCCACGGCATCGCACCCGGCGGAGCCCAAGACGTTCGCGTAAGCGCCGCTCCACAGGGCGCCTTGAGCTTGGCGCGGGTTGCGGCATTGGAGCTGACTCAGCTCG
>JAIRXV010000223.1 GCA_031268115.1 Bifidobacteriaceae bacterium | reverse complement strand
ATTGTCGTGGGTGTCGCGCGTGGCCTGGCTCCTGGTCTTAGTCTTGGTAGGCGCGGTAATTGTCGCCCAACGTGGCTATCCGGTTGACCGGCTAGATCTTAACGACGGTTCGGTCTGGGTAACGAATGCTTCCGCGTTGCGGATCGGACGGTACAACCAGGGTATCGGCGAATTGACCGGCGGTCTGAAGTCGGATGATCGTACCTTCGACATCGTTCAGTCCGGTTCTGATATCGCTGTCACCACTTCAGCCGACATTCGTGTTGTAGACCCGGCTCTGGTCCAGGCGGGCCGGCCCATCCGCGTTGGGCCCGAATTCACGGCCGCGACAAACGCCGGCACGGCGGTGGTGGTCGATTCTAAGAGTGGAGTCGGTTGGGTTCGCGATTCGACTGGCCTTGCTCTGTTGCGGACCGACGCGGACAAACCCGATTTGGAGGCAAGCGGGTTGGTGGCGGCGGTGGGCGTAGACGGGACCGTGTGGGCGGTCGATGGGCGGGGATCGCGTCTGGTGCGCGTCGAGGCCGGGGCCGAGGGGGGTAAGAGCGTCGAGGTAGCCGGATTGGAGCTGCCCGGCGACTCACGGGTCGAAGCGATCACCGCCGTCGGATCTGTTCCCGTGGTGTTGGCTTCCGGTGTGGTCGCATGGCCTGGGGGCCTGGCCGACTTGACCGCATACGGGGCGGGATTGGCGTTGCAGAGCCCGGGCGCAGCGTCCTCAACGGTCCGGGTTGCCTCGCGTTTGGCTCTGTTGGAGGTGGATTTGAGCGACGGCAACGTCGAGGTCCATGCGACTGGAGGAGTGGGCACCCCCGTGGCGCCAGCCGTAGTAGACGGCTGTGCCCACAGCGCCTGGGCGTCCGGAGGCGCCAACTATTTGCTTCGATGCGACGGGCGCGCTCCTCAGACGATCTCCTTGGAGGATCTGACGCAGAGGTCCAAATTGGTGTTGCGCGTCAATCGCTCGGTTGTGGTCCTGAACGATGTCGAGGACGGGCGGGTGTGGATGCCGTTGAAAGACACTCAGGCGCATCGCCCGAACTGGGAGGAAATCCAGCCCGAAGAACAGGCGGATCTGTCGCAAAGCGAAGAGAGTCCATCCTCCGACCGTTCCGTGCATTGCGCTTCCACGGTCGGCGTACCCCAGGCGCGCGACGATTCCTATGGCGCCAGGCCAGGTCAAGGTGTGATTCTGACGGTGTTGGACAACGATTCCGCGGCACAGTGCGGGGCGTTGAGCATCGTCGGCGTCTCTTGGGCGGGCGCAGACTTTGGGCAGATCGATATTGTCTACGACGCCCGGGCCGTGCAGTTTACTGCCGACCGCGAGGGTATCGCGGTATTCGACTACACCGTCAGCGATGGCCGCAAAGACTCCGTCCCGGTCTCCGGTCGAGTCAGCGTGGATGTCCACGGGGATTCGTCCAACGGTGCTCCCGAAGCGGTTCGGAGAGGGTCTGTGACCGTTGAGCAGGGCGCTACCGTTCAAGTGGATGGGTTGGCGGGCTTCCGCGACCCCGATGGCGATCCGATGCGTTTGATTGGCGCGACAACCGATTCTGGACTTCAGTTCACGTTGCAGCCCAATGGGACGATTACTCTGACCGCCGCCATCAACATCGGAGTTGTCAACCTCGCACTGGTCGCCAGCGACGGCATCGCTGAGGGTACTGGCGATTTCGCGGTCGATGTGCGCCCGGCCCGGTCGCTTGCCCCTGCCACCGATCCGATAAAGGCGACTGCGTATACAGACCAGACCATCTCGGTGGACGCGGTGGGACCGGTGCGTTCCGGCCACGTCGAACCGGTGGTTCTGGCGGGCTTGGAGACAGTGGCGGGCGCGACAACCGATGTGGACGAGGAACGAGGCCTATTCACGTTCACTGCTTCGGTGCCGAAGACATACTTCGTCGCCTACGTTCTGCGTTCGGGGTCTCGCCAAACTGAGGCCACGGCCCGGATCGATGTGTTGGTTCACCCGCAGGACCCGGTGGCACCGGTCGCTGTAGTCGATGTGGCCCACGCCCGGATAGATGGGCGTGGCTTTGTCGATCCACTTGCCAACGATTTGGGGCCCGCGGGGGCCGTGAAGGTGCTGTCAGAGGTGGACACACCCGCCGATGCCGGCCTGAAGGTGGCCGTCATCGAGCATCAGTTTCTTGAGATCACGCCAACGAGGCCCTCCGATAGGCCAATCGCTTTGACGTACACCCTGGCCACCGAGGGAATGGAGACTACCGGCACGGTGTTGACGGTTGTGGATCCCCCTACGGCAGGGCAGCCGCCGGTGGCCCGCAATATTCAAGTGACGGTTCGCACTGGCGGGGTGGTGACAATACCGGTGATGGACTATTGCGAAGACCCAGATGGCGACGAATTGGACCTCGATCCGTCTTTGACCCGACCGCTGAGCGAGGGTCAGGGGCTGCTGTTCGCTTCCGGGGATCTGTTGCGCTATCAAGCACCGGATACTCCAGTCACCATCGAGACTCCTTTCCGGGTTCTCGATCCGGACGGCAACACCGCGGACGCCCGCTTGACTATCCGGGTTCACGTCTCAGCTGGGCCATCCAAACCCCACCCGACGCCACGCGATCTGGAAGCACGAACCTTCGCGGGCACCCCGGTACACATTACCGTGCCGTTGACCGGTATAGACGTAGACGGGGACGGGGTTCGTCTGCAAGGACTCGACACAGCCCCGGCCAAAGGCCGGATCGCTGAGGTCGGTCCCGACTACCTGGTGTATGAGGCGTTCGAGGGTCAGGTTGGCAACGATACGTTCGATTACGCGGTGGAGGACTGGGCAGGGCTTCGCTCGACCGCCACCGTGACCGTGGGTATCGCTGCGGCTCCCCCAATCCAAACCCAAGTGGTGGCGCGCGATGACAGCACCATGACCCGCACTTCGGAACGTTTGGAGATGCGGGTCCTTGCCAACGATGTCGATATGGCAGGCGGGCAGTTGGAATTGTGTGGGGTGCCGCTCAGCTCGGACCCCGCCGTGCAGGTGGCGCTCGAAGAACGCAGACTCACGTTGACCACCCCATCTTACGCGACAACTCTTCGAATCTCCTATACCGCATGTAACATGCGCGGCGGATCCGATTCGGCCGTGCTGACAGTCGCGGTAGACCCGAACGCGCCCATTCTGGCGCCCAAAGCAAGGGACGTCATCGTCCATCCGCGCGATACCATAGAGAGGACCTCGGTTGAACAAGATGTCCTTTCCGTCGCGGAAAACCCTTCGGGTCCGCTTTCCGACCTGGTGGTGTCGCTGCCCCCGTCTTCTCAACAGTTGGCGAGCGTAGCCCCCGATGGCACGATCACGGTCTTCCTTCAACGCCAACCCACACTGGTGGCCTACAAGCTGACCAACACCAACCCGTTGGCCCAAAGCGTCTCCGCTTATGCGTTCATTTCGGTGCCCGCCCTAGGAACGTTCCCGCCGATGCTCCGCCCAGGCGAAAGCGAGATCGTGGTCCAAGCCGGCACCAGCATCGAACTTCCGCTGCGCCAATACGTCATGGTTGGAACCGGTAAACAAGCCCAAGTCCCCGACCAGACCAAGATATGGGCCACTCAGGCCGGGGCAGGGTCGCTGTTGAGCGATCCCTACACGTTGAGGTTCAACGCCCGCGACGGCTATTCCGGCCCCGCCTCGATCACGTTCGGAGTGGCCGACAGCGCGGATCTTGAGGCAACTACCACGCGATACGCGGTCCTGACCTTGCTAATCACCATCCTCGACAGCGAGCAATCCCCACCCCAGTTCACTGGCCCCAACCTCGAAGTCGCCCGCGCCGGGGAAACACGCACCGTGGACCTGGCCGAATTCACCGACATCCCTGGAACGGCCAACCCCAACGCGTTGGTATTCCGTCTGAGCGCGGAACCGCCCCAGGACCTCGCCGTGACCCTGTCTGGGACACGGCTATCGGTGGCGGCGCGGCCCCAGGCACAAATCGGGACCACCCGGCAAATACCCTTGACTCTCAGCTACGGTTCATCTCCGTTGGCCCACGGGGTGGTGGAAGTCGAAGTTGTCGCCTCCCAACGCGCACTTGCCACCCTGCCGTTCATTGGGGAAGTAACCACCGAGAACTGGGAGCCCGTCCGCATTGACTTGTTGACCGGTGCGATCAACCCGGCGAGCGACATCGGCCCCCTGGAGGTTGTCGGCGTTTCTATCAATCCCCCCAACGCCGCCACGCTCACTAGGGACGCCGGCTCCACTCTGACCGTGAAACCGCAAGCTGGGTTCGTCGGTACCGCCGCAGTCTCCTACACCGCGAACGATTCCCTGCACGAGCCCGGACGGGCGGTGTCCAACACCTTCAAGATCACGATGGTGGCCGCACCGTCCCGACCCTCCGCGCCGCTGGCCACGGTGGGAGCACAAGGGGAAGTCAGCCTTTCGTGGCAAACCCCGTCCGCCAACGGTTCGCCCATCACGGAATACGACGTCACTTGGGCCGATGGCGGCTTCCAGGAATGTCCGTCCTCACCTTGTGCGATCGAATACCTGCTGCTAGGCGAACGCTACTCGTTCCAGGTCGCGGCCATCAACGCGATCGGATCGTCCGACCCATCCCCGCCGTCGATGACAGTCTTGGTAGACGTACCCCCAGCCCAAGTTCCCGCCGCCGCGATTACGGTTGTCGAGTTGGACCGGGCGCTTGAAGTCCATTGGACCGCTCCAGTGTCTGCTGGGTCGTCAATCACCGGCTACCGCGTGGCTCTGACCGGCGGATCTCAATCGAGCGCACAGGACGTGTCCGGGACCGCCCACACCTTTTCTGGTCTGCAAAACGGTACGCAGTACGCCGTAACGGTCACTGCGCGCAACGGTTCCAAACAAACCGGGCCTCCCAGCGCTCCCGTGCACGGCATACCGGCCGGCCCACCATCCCCGGCCACCATAGATCAAGTCGTCAAGACCAAACCCGGGGAGTTTCTCATCCGCTGGACCGTGGGAGACCCCAACGGCGACCAACCCCGAACCCAACTGTGGGTATCGACTCCAACCACGCCGAACCAACCCGCAACCGAATGGGTAAAGCGATCGCAAGCCACACTGGCGGACGCCCAAGCGGGAACCACGTACACATTCTCTGTGGCATCTCGCAACAAGACCGGCAAACTAGTCTGGTCCGAACAGGTCGCTGCCACCATGTGGGCCCCGCCACCCAGCCCGGCCAACCTCGCTATCCAACCCAACAGCACGCTACCCGCTTGGGGAAAGGGCAGGATCACGGCAACCTGGGAAAACCCTCAAGACAACCAACAAGCAATCGGCAGCATCCAACTCGCTGGTGGCACAACGACACTCACCAAAGCGGCCAATCCACCAACCACGTTCACGGACCTCACTGCCGGGAATTACACAATCACTGTGGAAACCTGCCTAGACACAGCTAAGATCTCCCAATATGCCGCGACTGCCGAGCCAATATGCGCCCACACCGGATCCGGCGCAATCCCCATTGAAACACTGCCAGACACGCCAGACGTGAACCAGCAAGAGATCGTCTGGAACAACGACAGCTTAGTCCTGCCGGGGCTGGCGTTAACACGTCACGGCAGAATTGATGCGCCGAGCACAATCGAATTCGAATTCCAGGCGCTTATAAGGGGCGAATGGTCGGACGATGAAATCATCGGTCAGATAGACGGGCTGCCAACGCTCCCGAAGTTGGCTGGAGCGACCAAGTTGCGAATCGCAGGCAACGCCGGGCTAGGGTTTGGTCCCTTCCTTGAATTCGACCTGGCACCCCCAGCCCCGACTCAACCGGGCACCCCAAGTGCAACCCCTTCGGAATCCGAGCCTCCCCCGAGCGAACCCACGCCCACACCCTCCGAACCAGGTGAGCCCCCTTCGCCGGACCCGCCGGAACCACCCGAAGGCGGGGACACGCAGGCGGCAGATGGGCCTTTGACCGACTATCTCCCACTGGCACTCGCCTCGAACCTCGCCACCGCGGTCGTTCGATTCGTCGCATCCATCCACCGGAACGGCACCCTATGAGCATCTACGCCCCCGAAACCTTTGCCCGTGAATTCCACGCCATCGCAAGCAACATAGGTCAGGCCATAGTCGGCAAAGACTACGCCATAGCCCTGACGCTCACCGCCTTGTTCGCGCGAGGACACGTACTGTTGGAGGACAACCCCGGAACCGGCAAGACCTCTCTGGCTCGGGCGATCGCCAGAACGATCGAGGGGGACCACGGGCGCATCCAGTTCACTCCCGATCTTCTGCCCTCCGATGTGACCGGAGTCATGGTCCTGGACCAAGCTACCGGCGCGTTCTCGTTCCGCGAAGGGCCGGTATTCTGCTCGATCCTGTTGGCGGACGAGATTAACCGAGCCTCCCCAAAGACGCAGTCCGCGTTACTGGAGGTGATGGAAGAGGGCCGGGTGACCGTTGATCGGCTGGCCCGCGATGTTCCCCAGCCGTTCATGGTCATCGCCACCCAGAATCCCGTGGAGCAGGCTGGAACGTACGATCTTCCCGAAGCCCAGCTTGATCGGTTCCTGATCAAGACGGCCCTTGGATATCCGGACCGCGAGGCCGCAATGAGGATCGTCGGCGAAGCCCATGTCCACGACAGGACCGTCGCCCTCGCCCCAGTCACCTCCACCGCGCGAGTGTTGCAGTTGGCGGCCATCGCGGAACAGACCCGAGTGCGCCGTGACGTGCTCGACTATGTCTTGCGGCTATGCGAGGCGACGCGGCGCGGAACCCTTGTAGGCGCCTCAGTGCGGGGAGCACTGGCATTGGTGCGGTGTGCCAAGGTGTTGGCGGCGGCGGACGGACGCGCGTATGTACTGC
>JAIRXV010000157.1 GCA_031268115.1 Bifidobacteriaceae bacterium | reverse complement strand
GATTCCGACAAGAACCCAGCCACTCAAGGCGAGCAGCGTCAATGCTGCGGCGATGGCCGCGCGGTAGCGGGCCGCGCGAGCGCGGCGTTCGCGGATGGCCCGAGGAACCGGCCGGGCCTCACGCGGGGGTGTCGGCCGGCCCACCGGCCCGCGCTGGGTTGCGGCAACGGCGGGGAAAGCGGCGCGTTCGGGTCGTTTGCCTTGGGCGGGCGGCCGCGAACCAGTGGTATCGGCGGCAGACAGCGGGCGTTGCGCTGGGGCGGCATCGGCAGACGAAGGCGCAGGCGTGCCGCCCACGATCCGTGGCGCGCTCGGCCGCGCCGACACGGGCCTTGTCATCTCCAGGCTCCCTTTCGTCGCCGCGACTGGTAGCAACGCTTGGGTTGACGGGCCCGAGGCGTGCGGCATCTCGCTGCGAATGACTCGCGCTCCCCACACACTTCGAGCCTCACCGGCCGCCTCGATCACCTCGTGCTTCTGGCGAACGAATTGCGGAAGCAGGTAGCCCAAACACAGAACCACTGTCGCAACCACGGCAATCGCGGCGGGCGGCTCCATGTCACTAGACGGTAGACAATTACCCCATGGTGCGCGGGGAGGCCCATCCGGAGTGTCGCCTGACCGCACGTGTGAGAAGGGGGGAAGGTCCTTCCGAAGTGGCCTCGCGTCACGGCCCGGCGGTGCTGGAGAACCTCGCCGCGGGGGGCGGTCGCCGCGTTTGAAACCGGTACGGGCTTCAGCCTCCTCAGGATGACACGGCCACCGGCTGGCCTGCCACCGCCCCAACGATGCTAGCTGCCGCGTTTCAAATGGTCAGCGCTCCTGCGTTGGTCCGGGTGATGCGGCCCCGGTCCGGTTCTTCAACGGCGCCTCGGGCCATCCGCCAGACTCGGCCGCCGATGCCGCGCATACGTTCCGCCAGCGTCTCACCATTCCCTCTGGAACGTCCTCGCTCGTCAATGCGAAAACTCGATGGTCGGTCCAGTTTCCTGCGACACGCAGATAGCGCCGCCGCACACCTTCGTCCCGGAATCCCAGCTTGGTCACCACCGCCAAAGAACGAGTGTTGCTTGGATGGATCGTTGCTTCGAGCCGGTGCAAACCCACCGGACCCATGGCATGATCGAACGCCAGTGCAACCGCTGCGGGGACGATGCCGCGCCCCGCGAAATCTTTATCCACCCAATATCCGAGCACCCCGGAGCATATGGCGCCGCCGGCAATCTGGCTGATCGTCAAGTGTCCAACCGATTCGCGGTCCCATTCGATCAGCCAGGGCAACGCGACACCAAGACGGGCAATGCGCCGAAGCTGAGTGGCGTACCTGCGGTAGGCGCGTCTATCTAGGGCGGGCCGGCTCGTTTGCGGCGGCTGCCGCGATCCCGCTTCCCACGGCGCTAACCAATCCTTGTTGCGTTCGTGGAGTACGGCCAACCGGAACCCGCCCAGCCAAGTGAGGGGAACAAGACGAACCGGCCCCAAGGCGAGGGTGACTGGCCAGGAACCCGCCGCCATCGTTCACCGCGCCTTGTCGCCCACGAAACCGGTGAGCCAATCGCTGAAGTCCGCCCCCAGTTCGGGGTGGCGGCAAGCCAGACGGACTACCGCTTTGAGATAGTCGAGTTTGTCGCCGGTGTCGTAGCGACGGCCTTTGAACACCACTCCGTGAACACCGCCGCCCCGGTCCGCGGGCAGCGCCGTGAGGGCGCCGATGGCGTCTGTCAGTTGGATCTCGCCGCCAACACCGGGTGGGGTGCGTTCGATAACGTCGAACACTGCCGGGTGCAGCACGTACCGTCCGATAACCGCGAAGTCGCTCAACGCCTGTTGGGGGGCGGGTTTCTCGATTAGTTTCTCAACCCGCAGGACATCGCCATCGGCCAATCCGACCTGCGGGGCGAGGCCGGGCGCTATGGGCGCGACACCGGCGGAACCGTAAAGACCGATCTGTTCGCGCGGTACCGGCATCAGCGTAACGACCGATCCGCCAAGCAGTTGCCGCACGGCCAGCATGGAGCGCAGAAGAGGGTCGCGCTCGTCGATGAGATCGTCTCCGAGGAGCACCGCGAACGGTTCGTTTCCAACGTGATCGCGGGCGCACCCAACGGCGTGGCCAAGCCCGCGTGGATTGCCTTGGCGGACCGTGTGGATGTGCGCCAGTTGCGCGGGGATTCGGACGGCCTCCAAGCGCGCCGCGTCGCCTTTGGCCGCGAGGAGTCGCTCAAGCTCGGGCGTTTGGTCGAAATGGTCCGCGATGGCGTCCTTGCCGTGCCCGGTGACGATCAGGACATCGTGGAGCCCGGCAGCGGCCGCCTCGGCGACCACGTATTGAATGGCTGGAACGTCCACGACGGGTAAGAGTTCTTTTGGGATTGCCTTGGTGGCGGGGAGGAAACGCGTGCCCAAACCCGCCGCTGGGATAACGGCTTTCGAAAGGCCCACCGGTCCAGACTAGCCGGGAGAGGCTGGCGGTGGGGCACCGGGCGTGGGAGGGTGCGGTGGTGCAAGATTTTCGCACCGACGATGACGGCCCCAAGCCGGCCCTCAGGCGCGCCCTGCGAGCCCGGCGGGCTGCCGCGTTCAGCGTCGAGTCGAGGGCGTGGCGGCGCGGAGCGTACTTGAAACAGGTGGGCGCCTTGGCTCGGGCGAGTGGGCCAGAAGGGGGGCAGGTCGGGAAGCAGAACAGTGGGCGGGAAAGTGGGCCAGAAGGGGGGCGGGGAAGTGGGCCAGAAGGGGGGCGGGG
>JAIRXV010000144.1 GCA_031268115.1 Bifidobacteriaceae bacterium | reverse complement strand
CGGCTGCGTTTCTCCAACGACACTGACGAACACGGCGAAGTCGGTGCATACTCGGTGAACGGCACAGACTCCGTGGGCAACCAGATCCTGTCCGAGCTGGGGGCTACCACTCGTGGGGGTGTCGCCGAATTCACGTTCCCCGCGGGCGCAGCGGCGGCCAATGTGTTCCTCAAGCCATCGCAGCACAACAATTCCAACAACTATGCATCCGCACTCACGGTCGACACGGGCAGCGGCATCGTCTACGCGCGGTCGACCAACGGCAACTTCTGCTCCAAAGGGAACCGTTACACGGTCTACGTTGCCATGAAATTCGACCAGGCGTGGAGCGCTTTCGGCACCTGGAACGGCAACTCCAACTCCACGCCCGTGGCCGATCGTGCGGCCGTTGTCAACAGCGCCGCTGGCGGCAACAACAACCACCTCGGAGGATACTTCTCCTTCCCAACATCGCCGACCGATGAGACGGTGGTGCGCGTGGCCATCGCGATGTCCTACGTCTCATACGACAACGCCAGGCTCAACTTGGAGGCCGAGATCCCGACGCTGGACGCATCGACCTTGGGTGCGGTTCGCGCTGCCGCACGCGCAGAATGGAACTCGTACTTGGGCAAGATTCGTGTCTCCGAACCATTGGCGAGCGGCCAGACGCCTTCGGGGGACCCGACTCGCGATCTCAAAGCGTTCTACACGTCCTTCTATCACGCGATCACCCATCCCTCGACGTTCAGCGACGTCAACGGCGAGTATCCAGGCTTTGAGACCGGGAACTCCGCGAACATTCAGGCGGCGACAGTGGCCGACCGGGCGCCGGTGGTTCACAACGTTTCGGAGAAGCCCGGCGCGGGTGGACGCACACGGATTCAGTACTCGTCCTTCTCCGATTGGGACACATATCGCTGCCAGGCGGCTTTGGTCGCCGCTTTCTGGCCCGACATCGCCTCAGACCAAGTTCAATCGCTGGTCAACGCGGCCGAGCAGTCCGGCTCCTACCCGCAATGGACTGTAGCGAACTCGACCACCAACCAAATGACTGGCGACAACGTGCCCCCGCTCATCGTGTCCACTTATGCGATGGGAGCGCGCGACTTCGACACCGCGACAGCCTTGGAGTACATGATCGAAGGGGCCGTTGGGCCCAACGCGGGGTCGTGGACCGGGGGAACCAACCCGAACAACGGCAACAACCTGCCGATGGTGGAACGTCCCGGCGCCAACCTCTACAGCGAACGCGGGTATGCCCCGCAGGCCCGATTCTTCCAAGCGGACCACGCGGTTTCAGGGGCTTCCTACACCCAGGAATACTCGCTGGACGATTTCGCGATAGCCGAGTTCGCGGCGGCTCTCGGAGACCAAGCAACGGCCGAGCAATTCAAGGCCCGTTCGCACTATTGGCAAAACTTGTTCAACCCCACAACTAATTTCATCCAGCCTCGGGACTACAACGGCTTCTATCCCGAAGGCAACGCCATGGCACAGTACACGTTCGACCAAACGAACCAGAACCAGGCCGCCTTCGGTTGGACCTATCCGTCCAAGCAACCCGACGGCTTTGGACAGGTGGGGTTCGACGAAGGCAACGCCGAACAATACCTATGGTTTGAGCCGCAAAACATCGCTGCCCTGGTAGACATGCTCGGCGGCAAAGCGGCGGTCTCTACTCGCCTCGATTCCTTCGTCACATATCTGAAAGTGGGTCCGCAAGTAGACTATAGGGGCGGCCCATATATGTTCGCGGGCAACGAGCCCACCTTTGGTGTGCCGTGGATCTACAACTACATCGGGCAGGCGTGGAAGTCATCCCAATTGATCGATCGTATGACTCAGACGATCTTCGGGTACGGGCCCGCCGACGCCGCCCCGGGCAACGACGATCTCGGCGCGCAGTCTTCGTGGCTGACGTGGGCCGGCATCGGCATCTACCCGGTCACCCCGGGCACGGACGTGATGACGCTCAACACACCAATGTTCGAGCAGGTTGTGCTGGACCTTCCCGGGACCAGGACGTTGACCGTCAACACACCGGATGCCCAAGCCAACCGCGATTCGACGGCCGGGGAATACAAGTACATCACCAGCGCGAAGCTGGACGGAGCGGAATACTCCAAGTCCTGGCTGCGGATGGGCGATTTGTCCAATAACGCGGTCATCGACTACACGGTCGGTGCCACACCCAACGATTGGGCCAGCGGCTCGGACGATGTTCCGCCATCGTGGCGCGACGGCGGCAAGTCCGTTGCTTTCAATGTGGTGACCTCCGGTACCTATCCCGGCGTGATGGCCGCCCGTCCCGGCGGCACCGGCAGCGCTCGCCTCGACGCTGTGCGAGTCGAGGCCACCGAATCCACCTATACGATCGCCGCAACGGCCTCCCACCCGGGAATCACCCTGCGCGACCCAGGCGAACGGCCCTTCAACACGGCCGGCAGAGGATCCACCAACCTGGTGTTCGAAGTGGCTGACTTTGTGCCTTCGGAAACCTACGCAGTTGAAATCGAAGTCAGAACCGGATCGTCCTTTGCGACAGAGACCGTCTACGTGCGTGTCGCCGCGCCCAACTCATTGGAGAGCTTCCGCAACATGATCGGAAGCACAACCACCGACGCACCGCGCGCCAGGATCGATACCGCTACCAGCGGGAACACGACGGTCGCCTATTCCACCGAGGAACTGGACCGGATTGGCTTCACTAGGGGTTCTGTCCATGACGTCACCGATTCGGCGGGTGTCACCACCACCTTTGCCTGGCCCGGCGCGCCATGGGCGGTGCCCAACAC
The DNA here is from genome assembly GCA_031268115.1 of Bifidobacteriaceae bacterium. GTDB lineage: Bacteria > Actinomycetota > Actinomycetes > Actinomycetales > WQXJ01 > JAIRRT01. Next base: position 2,982 of record JAIRXV010000144.1, on the reverse strand, counting down.
GGTCAATCCGAGCGTCAGCATGCTGGTGACCTTGGACCGTCCGGCGAGCCGACTGTCCGTCATCGGCGCCGCGATCAGCCCCGGCCGAACCAACACGGCGACCCTGTACCTCACGAACGGCACGGAGATGAAGACGGTGCCCTACGACATCTCGTTTGGCGACTGGAAGAATCCGACCGCCATCGGAGACCCCGCAATCGGAGGGCTGGATCCGGCCTACGGCAACACCAAGGTTGCCTGGACCGAGTACAACACGATTCAAGCCAGCCCCGGGACCGGACCGTGGATCGCATCGCCTGGGCCGTACATCTTTGGGACCAAGTCCTATGTCGCACCCGCGGGCTGGAAGGTTGCCAAGATTCAGCTCCCCAACCCGGGTGGCGCAGGCGCGGAGACCGGCACTCTCAACTCTCGCTTCTTCGCCCTCGCCCTCGACCGTCCCGAGATCGCCGTGAACGCGCCAACCGCAACGGCGGGCGGCGACATAGCTGTCGAAGGCACCGGCTTTGCGGCCGGCGAGCCCGTAACCGTGACGTTGGAAACCTCGCCGGAGTCGTCCGCAACCCTCACCGCGAATGAGCTGGGCGAGATCCAAGGCACGGTTACTGTTCCGCGGACCGCGGCCATCGGCACCTACGGCGTCACCGTGGCAGCGGACTCGTCCCTGCCTGGCGCGGGCGCCGAGCCGGCGTCGGTTTCCGTGACGGGTACCTACACGTTCTCGCCGACCGTTTCCGCCCCGCCCGCCCGAACTGGGGCCCAGGTCTCGTTCTCGGGCGCGGGCTTCGATCCAGGCGAGTCGGTATCCATAACCCTCGGGGGGCAGTCGGTGTCCGCAGTGGCCGACGCCTCCGGCGTGGTTTCGGGAACAATTGTGGCGCCCACGGCCGCCGGGCAGTACGCGTTGGTCTTGACTGGCGCTCGTTCCGGCGCGACCACCCGGTCGAATGTCGCCGTTTCGGCGCCTTCGGCGGCCTCCCCAACCCCGGCGCCAACGGTGACCGAAACCGTCATCGTGCCTCAGCCCGGACCGACCACCACAACGGTGCTCGAAAAGGAGGTCCGAGTCCTTTCGGACGGGGTGCGGGCCAGGCCGGCGGTCAAGACCGCTCAACGGGTCGTAACGTTGGTAAAGGGTCAGAAAGTGAAGATCCCTGCGTTCGGCTATTCGGCGGCGGGTGAGCGTTCCGCTGTGTCCTGGGCGGTGACGGGCAAGCGCATCGTTTCGGTATCCAAGAGCGGCACCATCGTGGCTAAGGCCGTCGGCAAGACGACTGTGCGGGCGCGCTATGGCGGGGCGACCAAGGCGATCGTTGTCCAGGTAATTGCCCGCGATAAGGGTGCGAAGGTGACCAGTTTGACGGCCAAGGTTCCAGCGTCCGTCCAAATCGGTTCTTCGCGCTACATCATGGCGTCCTACGCGCCGCACTCGGCCGTAGGAACAAAAGTGACATACAAGTCGGGCAACGCCTCAGTGTTGAAGGTCGATGCCAGCGGCCGGATGGTTGGCGTCGCGCCAGGCAGCGCGAAAGTGACTGTGACCGCGACCGATGCCAAGGGACGCAAGGTTGCCAAGACCTACTCCGTTACTGTGAAGCAATAGTCAATGGTGTGGGCCCGCGCGGTTCAGTCGAGCAACTCGGAGTACAGGGGAGTGGTCAAGTAGCGCTCGCCCCAGTCGGGGGCGATCACCACGATGGTCTTACCCGCATTGGCTGGATCGGCCGCCAATTCTTTGGCGGCCCGCAGGGCGGCCCCCGCTGAAATCCCAAGCAACAGCCCTTCTTCTTTGGCGACTCGGCGCGCCCACTCCAGGGCGTCGTCGGACGTGACTTTGACTATGCCGTCCACCAATGAAAGGTCGAGGATAGAAGGGATGAAGCCTGGACTGATTCCCTGAATCTTGTGTGGGCCCTTGGGCTCACCTGACAGCACGGCCGATTCAGAGGATTCGACTGCGTACAGCTTGACCTCGGGTTTGCGGGCCTTGAGCACTTGGCCGATCCCGGTGATGGTTCCGCCAGTGCCAACGCCGGAGACGATGATGTCCACGGCGCCATCGGTGTCCGCCCAGATCTCTTCCGCAGTGGTCTCGCGGTGGATCTTCACGTTGGCGGGATTGTCGAACTGGCTGGCCAGGATCGCTCCGGGGGTCTCAGCGACAATCTGGGCGGCGCGTTCGTTGGCGCCGGGCACGCCGGCCGCTCCGGGAGTCAAGACCAGTTCCGCGCCGAGAGCCCGCAGCACGGCCCGGCGTTCCTTCGAGAATGTCTCGGGCAGTGTGATGATCACTCGGTAGCCGCGGGCGGCTCCCACCCAGGCCAGCGCGATTCCCGTGTTGCCGGAGGTGCCTTCGACGATTGTGCCTCCCGGTCGCAACGAACCGTCCGCCTCGGCGGCGTCAACGATGGACACGCCAATGCGGTCCTTCACGGAATTAGCCGGGTTATAGTATTCGAGTTTCGCCAACACTGTGGCCGGGGAATCGCCGTACAAACGGTTGATGCGAACTAGGGGAGTGCGACCGATCAGTTCCGTCGCATCCTTATAGTAGCTCATTTCGGGGTTTCCTTTCATGTGGTGTTTGCTGTGGAGTGGTTTGCTTGACGCTGTAAGTCCGCGCGCGCTGCCGCGGACGCCGGCCGCCGGCCGCCGTGGCCAGTCAAGGCCCGGATAGGTAACATGGGTGGTCCTTCGCGAGGTTTGCCGTCGGGGTTCTTGGTTCTTGCGGCCCAGGCAACACATTTCGCGGCCATCCGCGAGGCTATGCGACCGTTTTAGCGCCAGTTAGCGTTGAGCGCGACCACAAGCGTGTTGTCGGGGCCGTTCAACAACAGCAACACATTCGCACGCTGCGCGCACCGAAAAGCTCGGAGCGGCGGGCGAAGGACATGCCGTGGAGGCTACCACGTCCAGGCCGGTCCGCGGCTCGTCTGCTCCCCTTTGGCGCCTGGACCCCGACCCCCGCTGGGCACCGGGTAG
>JAIRXV010000327.1 GCA_031268115.1 Bifidobacteriaceae bacterium | reverse complement strand
GGATTCCGTTCGGTCCGGGCCCACCGTCGCTGTCCCCTCTTGGGGACCGACTCCTTCAACTCTCTTGGGTTTGCCCCCTGCGGTCCGGCGCTCCGTGCTGCCCACTTCCTCGCGGCCGCCCGTTTCGGCTTCGTCTGGTCCGCCGACCGTTTCAACCTTCTTCGGCCTTCCCCCCGCGGTCCGACCCCGCGACCTCCCCGACCCAGCGTCTGCCCACAGGTCTTGGCGCCCTGCCTCAGTTGCCACCTGCTTGGGTCTTCCTCCAGCGGTCCGCACCGGCGTGCGCGGTCCGGTCGCTCGCGGTCCCTCGGAGGTACCGGTCTCGGCGTGAACGGTCGCAGCGCTCCAAACTTCAGCAACGGGGGCGTTGGGTGCTGTGACGAAAATCGCGTCTGGCAAGGCGATTGCCACCTGCGTGCCTGGGTGCGATTGGACCGGGGAGATCCGAATCCAGGCGCCCAACGCCGCGGCCGCACGCGCTACGACCGCCAATCCCATGTGGGATGCCTGCGGGTGGGTGTCGGTTGGATCGGCGTTGGCGGCCATGACTCGGGTCGCTTCAGCGAAATCCTCTGGGCTCATGCCCACCCCGTAGTCCGTGACTTGGAGGATTGCTCCATCCCGGACTGATCCTAGGCTCACGTCGATCATGCGGTCCGGCTGTGAGAACCGTGCGGCGTTGTCCAGAACCTCGACTAGGAGGTGTCGCAGCGCATCGACGTATGGCGCCCGGACCGTAGGTAGGGCTTCGGCCTGCACTCTTATGCGACCGGCCACCCCGGCGCGCGCTGCCGCCGTGACCACGACACTATCGATCCGCTGCGCTGGTGCGTTGTTGTTCGGCGCACCAAACCGGGCAAGCGCGGTGAGGGCTTCGGTGTGCCGCTCCATCCGGCCCACCATTGTTTCGAGCGGCATTTCCCCATCCTTTTGTGCCTGCCTGTCCGTGGACGATGGCGGCCCGACTCTTCCGCGCCGACCGTCCCCATCGCCGTGGGTGAAGGTCTGCGGGGCCGCCGATGACGGCCCAACCGCACGCGCGGGCGCAACGCGTGGCGTCGGCCCCTGGGGCGTGTCAAAGCTGTCCCCAAGGTGACTGTCTCGGGTGTTTGGCGCCGAAGGTCTGGGGGAAGACGGGTGTCGGGGCAGCACCCGAACGCTGCGGGGGCGCCCTGAGCTGTCCCCGCGCTGCGCTGCGGGCGCCGGGTCAGAGCTAGCCCCGGGCCCCGTGAGCGCACCCTGGACTTGGGTGGCCCCAAAGGGTGCGCCAGCCAGGTCGCCTTGGGCTGTTGCGCCTCTACCCGATGGTGTGAGCGCACCCTGGACTTGGGTGGCCCCGAAGGGTGCGCCAGCCCGGTCGCCTTGGGCTGTTGCGCCTCTACCCGATGGTGTGAGCGCACCTTCGACCCGAGTGGCCCCGAAAGGAGCGCTGGCCCGATCGCCTCGGGCCGCGGCGCCATTTCGGCCCGTGGCCGCAACCCCACGGCGGGCGTTCGGTGCGGCCGCGAGGGTGCCACGCTCCCGGCCGAAGGGGTGGCCCTTGTCTGGCGGGATCATCGCTGTGTCGCCGCTGTCCGGGGGGCTGGCGTGCGGTCCCGCGACGGGAGCTAGACGGATGTCGGTTGATTCGTCCACGCGTTCGCCGGCGCTCAGGCCGGTCGCCCTTGAATCGGCCGACTGGCCCGGCCGTCCGGTCGCCAGCGGCGCCAGCTGGGTGTCTGTCGCGTCCCCGGGCCGCGCGCCAGTGTTGGACTGACCCCCCGGAGCAAACGCCGGTATGGACGGACCACTCGCGCCGAGGCGCGTTGAACCCGCGCCCGCCTTGCCGAGGGGGCGGCCACGCAGGCTGGGCGCGGGCCTTCTTCCCGGCGTCAGTATCGGCGGCAGCCCCGCGCTCCCTGCGCCAAGAGGGCGGGACTGCGGGCCAGCCTGGCGGGGGACGGACGTGAGGGGCGGCGAATCTGAGGGGCCAGGGGGCGCCATCGTCCGCGATGGATCCGACCCGGACGCAACGGGAGGCGACAGGCGTCTGGCCGGCGCCGGTGTTGCTGGTCGGCGCTGGCGGGCGGTACGAGACGGGGGGAAGCTGGCGATGGGCTGCGGTGACGGGACCTCAGGGGGGAGGGTGACGGCGCCGGTGGTGATGCTCGCGGCGGGGGCCAGGGCCGGCGCGGCACCCGGGATCGGGTTTGAAACGCGGGCGGAGTCCACGTCAGCGCGGCCGGCCTCAGGTGGCGGTACGGCGCGAGCTTCGCTGTCTGGCGAGGGTTGACGGGCTCCATCGGTGCGTCCGCCGGCACCCTGCGGCAGGGCCCCGGCCAACGTCCCGCCATTCGCGTCACGGGGGGCGTCGGCACCGCCGAACCCAGAGTCGTGGCCCGAAGTCCCAGCTTCGCCAACACCGAAATCGTCCGGTTGGACCTCCCCCAAAGGCCCCAAACCCGCCGTCAAACTCACCACGGGGTTCAAACCTGCGCCTCCGCCAACGTCCGTGACCCCAGCTCCCGCCGTGTCTGTCCCAGTTGGGGGCGCGGGGTCGTATGCGTCCGCGGGTAGCGACACGTAGACCATGGGCGGGTAGCCCTGGCCGTAGTCGGCCCCAGGTGCGAGGCGCGATTGGACCGGCTGGACCAGGATCGGCGGAGCGGGCGGCGGCGGAATCTCACCCGGTGGGGGTACGTTCCACAGCGACTGGCGCTCAGCGGTGCTCGTAGCGCTCGCCGGGCCTTCCGCCAGGATCGGCGGCGGCGCGCTGACCTGGGCTGTTGGGCCGGCATCGGCCGCGTCGAGAAGAGCTGGGCCGGCCAGTGCTCCGACCAGTTCCCTTGGTGCCTCGCTGGACACGGGCGCGGGCGCGGGCGTGGACACAGGCGCAGGGGCGGATGCGGGAGACGATTCGGAGGCCTGGGCTCGGGCAGCGGCCCCGCGCCGGCGTTTGCGCCAAAAGAGCACGGTTGCGGTCAACCCGCCCGCGGCCACAATGGACCAGACCGCGGTCACGATGAGCCGGGCCGTGGCGCCGGAAAGCACCGAATCGGCGGCAGCGGTCAACTCCTCGGCAAACGCGATCCGGTCGGTTGCCATCGGGTCCCTGGCCGGGTCCAATCCCTGCGGGTAGGGCATTTCGACCTGGACGAAGCGCCGAGCGTACGCGTTCAGCGACGAATCGGACAGAGCGTCCGCGTAGAGGTCCGGGATCGCGGCGGCGCCATATTGCAGCTGGGCGTAGGACGGCATGGCGTCTTGGCTCGGATCCATCGAAACAACGGTGGCTCGGGCATCGGCGGCGCGCGCGTTTTGGAGCGCCGCTTGGGGATCGGCCAGCAGATAGGCCACGGGCTCGGCAGGGTCCTCCGAGGGGGCCGATGCCGGCGCCGCGGCCTCGGCCGCCTCTGCCAATGCCGCGAACGCCGCATCTGTGGCGTCGATCACCGCGGTTGGAGGCGACGATTCGGCGCGAATCGAGGCGATCTCCCCACTTAGTGCGATGAGCGTTTCCTCGGATTGCCCAATGAGACGGGCCACCGATTGGTCCCGGCGTGCCGCACGCACATCGCTGGAGTTGATCGCCACCGCGTAGAGACCCGTGGCCAGGGCGATGAACAGCAGAACGGCAACCGCCACAACACGATTCGGCCGTTGATCGACCGCCGTGTCTGGCGCTGGCATGCCACCGCTCATATGGTGCCTTTCCTGCTCTGTCTAACCTGAGCGCGGCGGAACGCTAGGTTGGGGATCCATCGTCGCGTGGCTTCGCGGCACGCCAAGGAATCTGCGGTCCACGTCTAGCTGGGGCGGGTTGGCTTTGGTCTTCGGGCCCTTGCGGCTGCTCGGGTGTTTGGCTGGGTGCCGCTTGCGGCTGCTGTGGGAACCCTGGATGTGGGGGCGGGCCACCCGTTGGAGGAGCCGAGCCCTGTGAGGTGGGTAAGGCGCCTCCGGCCGGTGGCGCCACGTGACTGGATGCCGCCGATGCCGGTCCCGCCGAACCGCTCAGCGGTTGGCCTGGAGCGTTGGCCCCCCTGGCGGTGCCCGATGGCGGTGCGCCAGTTGGGCCTGCTTCGGTGCCTGGGTACGGTCCACCAAACGGAGGCACCGGCAAGCCGGCCGTACCCCGACCCCGCGCAGCGGGTGCCGTCCGCCTGCGTGCGGGCGGTGGGGTGGTTGGGTTCTGATT
>JAIRXV010000014.1 GCA_031268115.1 Bifidobacteriaceae bacterium | reverse complement strand
CCTGTTTATCTACGCCACCTATGTGCTGATGTTCGGGTTCGACAAATCGGCTTTTGCGGCATCTTTGGCGATCACGATCATGATCTTGCCCATTATCGTCCGGTCCGCCGATGTCGTGTTGCGGCTGGTTCCGGCCACGCTCAAGGAGGCCTCGGCGGCACTCGGGGCGTCGCACTGGAGCACCGTGTGGAACGTGGTGCTGCCCACCAGCCGATCGGGCCTGATGACCGCGATCATCCTCGGGACGGCCCGAGGGATCGGCGAGACCAGCCCGGTGTTGTTGACCGCCGGATACACCACGTTCTTCAACGCAAACCCGTTCTCGGGGCCGATGGTCTCGCTGCCGTTCGCGACGTTTACGCTGGTCAAATCGCCAGAACCGAACCAGATCGCGCGCGGATTCGGGGCGGCCGCAGTGCTGATGGTGATGGTGTTTCTGCTCTTCCTCCTAGCCCGTCTCATGGGCGGGAAGGGGGCGGGGATTCTTTCGCCCCGCGGATTGGCCCGGGCGCGGGCGGCCTCGGCTCGCGATGCGGCGCGGTTCCGCCGCAAGCATCGCGCGGCCCGGGGTGGTGGGGGGCGCGGTGGTGTGGGGCCAGCCCGTGGGGGACGGGCCGGCGGTGGCGCGCGGGCTGACGCGATGCGGGCAGGCATGTGGCCGGTCCGTGATGGCGCGACGGGGCCTGGCGGGGCCGGGGCTGGTGTGGGATCGCCCGGTGATGGCGCGATGCGAGCCGGTGGGGCGCGCCTGCGGCAATCACGTAGGAGGCCGGTGAACAACCGGCCGAAGACCGCGGCAGCTGGGGAGGGCGAAGCCCGGACCAGCTGAAACGCGGCAGCCAGCATTTAGGACGGTGGCATTTTCACCACCGTCCTAAACCGAAAGGAGCACGGTGAAAGACATGACTGAGCAGGTGACGATGAGGGTGCGCCCCGGCGCGCCCGCGGCGCTGCGCTGCGCTGCGCCGCGGGCGCTCGCTGCCGCCGTAGCGGGGGTGCTGATTATGGCTGGTTCGCTGGGGATGGCGCCGGCCGCGGCCGTCGGTGCCCTCCACGCGCCAATCGTTGGCTCGGGATCCACGTGGTCGGCCAACGCGCTCCAAGCGTGGATCGCCAACGTGTGGCGGAACTACCAATGGAAGATCTCGTATTCCGAATCGGGCTCAACCCAGGGACGGAACGATTTCGCGAACGCGACCGCAGATTTTGGTGTCTCGGAGATCCCCTATCAGATTGCGAACAGCAACGAAGGCGATCCGCGCCCGCGGCGCGGATTCGTCTACATGCCGATTGTGGCCGGTGGTACAGCGTTCATGTACAACCTGGTGATCGGCGGGAAACGGGTCACCAACCTGCGGCTTTCCGGAGAGAACCTGGCCAAGATCTTCACGGGCGTCATCACCACATGGAACGATCCAGCAATCGCACTTGACAACCCGGCACTCGCGATGCCGGCCCTGCCGATCGTGCCCGTGGTTCGGTCGGACGGATCGGGCGCGACCGCGCAGGTGTCGATCTGGATGCGTCAACAGCACACAGCGATCTGGGACGCCTATTGCGGCGCCGTGAGCCGCGGAATGGTCAACGGGCACTGTGGGGTGACCTCCAATTATCCCGTTGTGCCGGGGTCGGGGTTCGTGTCGCGGTCCGGTTCCAACGGTGTAGCCGGCTACGTTGCCCAGTCCCACGCCGTGGGGGCCATCACGTTTGTCGAATACTCCTACGCGATCAACGCCGGCTTTCCCGTGGTCAAATTGCTCAACGCTGCTGGCTACTACACCGAACCCAAGGCCTCCAACGTGGCGGTGGCGTTGCTCTCGGCCCGAATCAACGAGGACACGACCTCGCAGGACTACCTGACCCAGGATCTCTCCCAGGTCTACACCTCGACGGACCCGCGGGTCTATCCCCTGTCCTCCTACAGCTACATCATCTTGCCCACCGCCGTCGAGTCCGGTTTCAGCGAGGACAAAGGACTGACCCTGGCGGACTTCGGCGCCTACTTCCTGTGCGAAGGGCAACAAAGCGCCGAAGAGCTGGGCTATTCGCCCCTGCCCATCAACCTGGTCCAGGCGGGTCAGGCACAGATCCAGAAGATTCCTGGCGGCGATCCGGTCATCAAAGGGATCGCGGCCTGCAACAACCCGACGTTCTCCCCAGACGGCACCAACAGACTGGCCACCGAGGCACCTTTCCCAGCCGACTGCGACCGTCAAGGAATCACCGAATGCGCCGAGGGAACAGGGGGTGCGGCGGATACCCCGACGGATGTGTCCAAGACACCCGAAGAGGATGCCCAACCGGACGAGACGAAGTCCGATGACACCAATACCACGAACTCGCAATCTCCTGGAGGCACCCAAAAGGCTGGGTCAGGCGCCAATGCCGACAGTTCAGCAAAGCAGAGTGGTGGCGCGGCGGGCACTTCAGGCTCGGCGCAGCAGGACGCATCCAACCAGTCCGGCGGGGGGACGGTCGGCAGTGAGGAGGGAACGCTATCTGGCAACGGCAGCGCCGAGGCCGGCACCGAAGCGGGCGGGGACGCGGCCCAGCAGGCACTCGCGGCGGATGGCAGCGTCACCATGGTCGATGGCGTTGAAGGCGAAGCGAACGGGAACGCGGGCGGTGGCAGCAGAGCGTCCGTCGTGGCTGGCGAACCGCAAACGCTCCCCCGTGGCAACGTTCCCGCCACCGCGCGCGTCGCCATGGCAGCGGCCGGCGTCATCCTGCTCACGTTGGCCGCGGTGCCCCCGTACCTGGCCCGGCGGCGAAGACGCGGGAGGTAGGAGGCCGGGTAGTTGACAAGGTGTGCCTCCACCGCTGGGGCGGGGCGGTCGGAAGGCTATGGCGTTGGCCCGCCTGGGCGTGGCTCTGTGCCTTTCCGTCCCAGTCAGGTTTCGCGTCTGGCCGTCGAGCTGGCGGCGACTGTCGATCTGGGAGGGTCAGTCAGTTCAAGCGCCAGCTTCTCGGGGCACCAATGCACCTTGGGGCCGTGTTGGCTCGGCCCACCCCACGGCACTCACCACGTCCCTCACCAGGTCGTGTATCGATGGAGCTCTTGCCCATTAGGAGCGCGGCGTGCTGTATGGACGGTCTAGCGGTCTGAGGCGAAGTCTGGTCGGGCCGGTGGCGGCAATGCCACTGGCGTGGACGCTGAGGTCGGGGTTATCGGCTGGTTCTTCTCCGATGTCCTTACGGGGGTTGGGTCTTGGACCGCGAACACTCATGGGCCAACCCAACGAGGGCGAGCCTGAGCGTCTTTTGCGCCCGAAGAGCGATGCGTTCACGGCCGTCAACACTCCCGGCTAACGC
>JAIRXV010000276.1 GCA_031268115.1 Bifidobacteriaceae bacterium | reverse complement strand
GTGGCAACAAGCTCCGTCGATGCTACCGAATGTCCGTGCGGCGCGCTACCCCGTTTCGCGGACAGCTTGACGTGAGGCGCCTCACAGCCCCCTTGTTTGCTCTGCCTCGCTTGCTTCGAGAGCATCGTTGACGGAGGTCGCGGCGATCCTGGCCGAGATCGCCTTAACGGTGTCGGAGTCTGGGCCGGGCTCGGGGACGAACAGGGCGGCGCGGTAGTAGCGAAGCTCGTCGATCGAATCGAGGATGTCTCCCAGGGCCCGGTGGTTGCCGTCCTTTTCGGGAGCGTGGAAGTAGATGCGTGGGAACCAGCGGCGGGACAGTTCCTTGATGGAGGACACATCGATGGTCCTGTAGTGCAGGAAGCTGCCGAACGTGGGCATGTCGCGATCGATGAATTGTCTGTCCGTGGAGACCGAGTTGCCAGCCAGGGGCGCTTTTCCGGCCACGGGCACCCATGCTCGCACGTAGTCGAGGACCCGCGCTTCGGCCTCTGCGATGCTTACGCCGTGTGGCAGTTCTGCGAGCAGTCCGGAGTTGGAGTGCATGTCGCGAACTAAGGAGATCATCGCGTCGAGCGCACCGGACGGGGGCCGGATGACGACGTCGATGCCTTCCCCAAGTGGGTTCAGATCGGAGTCAGTCACGATCGCCGCGATCTCGATCAACGCGTCGGTGCGAAGGTCGAGGCCGGTCATCTCGCAATCCACCCAGACGATTCGGCCGGAGGTTTCGTTGTCCACGGGCATCCGGCCACCCTACCGTCCCCGCGTCTCGGGGCCACTATCCTGGTCCGGCAGGATGCCTCCGTAGCTCAACGGATAGAGCAGCGGACTTCTAATCCGAAGGCTGCGGGTTCGAGTCCCGCCGGGGGCACACCCGCCGGGGGCACACGGTCAGCGGGACCGATGCGCCGCGCCGGGGCCGCGCGGGTGCCCGGCCGGTGCGTCATCGTCGGTCCGCGGCGCGGCCCAGCATCCGCTTTCCTACCGTGCCAGCCAGGCCAGCTCGGGGTGCGCCCGCCCATAGCCCTCGCACAGTTCGCGCGCCACGGCGACCGAGTCCACCAGAGGATGCACGGCGAAGGCCTTCCAGGCGGTCGCGCGCGATCCGGTCAGGGCGGCTTCGATCATCAGCTGCTCCGATGCCTTGACCGATTGCATTAGCGCCAGCATGTGTCCCCCCACCGGCGCCACTGGTAGGGCGTGCATGCCGGAGCCATCGACCCGGCAGGGCACTTCCACCACCGCATCTTCGGGGAGTCCGGCCACGAGCCCACCGCCGCGAACGTTGAGGATGAGGTGCGCGCGTGGACCCCCGGCGAGGGCCGCCATCAGCTCCAACGCCACTTGTTGGTAGCCGCCGCCCAGGTCTTGCGGGTCGCGTTCGCCCTCTTCTCCTTCGGGGCGCGCCTCCGCCATGTAGGTTGCCTCGCGCGTGGCGCGCACCTGGGTCCACATCTCTCCGGCGGCGGCGCGGTCCTCACTCGCGGCAAGGTAGAACTGGCTTTGCTGCGCGGCAAGGAACTCTCCGCGCGTGGCGCTGCCCGCCCTGATTCGCGCCACGGCCTCGCGCGTGTAGTAGTAGTAGTAGAGGTATTCGTTCGGCAGTGCGCCGAGGGTCCGCACCCAGTCGAGCCCCATTAGCCGCGCCTCTTCGATCCCTTCCAACGCCGCATCGTCGGCCAGGAGCCGGGGGAGTTGGGGGCCGTCATCGTCGGCTATGCCCCGCAGCCAGCCTAAGTGGTTCAGGCCGACGTAATCGATGGACGATGGCGCTGCCTCCATCCCCAACGCCCTCGCCGCTCGCTTGACCAGGCCTATTGGGGTGTCGCAGATGCCTACCACGCGTTCGCCCAGCACAGGGGTGAGTGCTTCTGTGACGGCTCCGGCGGGGTTGGTGAAGTTGACGAACCAGGCCTCCGGCGCGAGGGCGGCAACGCGACGGGCGATGGCAACCATTACCGGAACGGTCCGCAGCGTGTAGGCGAGTCCGCCGGGTCCCACCGTTTCTTGGCCGAGTACACCCAAGTCCAGGGCCACCCGTTCGTCCAAGGTGCGCCCGGCGGTTCCCCCCACCCGGATGGCGCAGAACACGAAGTCCGCGCCGCGAACGGCCTCGTCCAGGTTCGTGGTGGCGCTCACCCTGGGTGCGGCATCGCCGGTTGGGCGCATTGAGGCGACAACGGCGTCGATCACGTTGAGGCGTTCGCGGGACGTATCGTAAAGCGCGAGTTCATCGATGCGCACCGGTGCACCCCGCGATGCGAGGGCCTGGTAGACCTGGGGCACGCGGAAGCCGCCGCCCCCAAGGACAGTGAGTTTCATATGGCAATTACCTCGGTGCCGGCGTCGGCTATCACATTGAGGGTGGCGGGATCCGCGCCAGTGGAGGTGACCAGGGTTGCGATCGCCTCTGGCGGAGCCACCGCCACCAGTCCGGTTCCCGGGAATTTGCGCGCGGCGGCCACGGCTACCGTGCGGTCGGATGCACCGATGATGGCGCGTTTGATCGGTGCTTCCATCCCCGTGTCGTCCATGATCCAACCGTCTGGCCGGATACCGGACATTGAGATGAAGCCCATGTCGGTGTGCAGGCCCGTCAGGGCGTCAGTGGTTAGGCTGCCCACGAGGGACCGATAGCTGCGTCGCAGTGCTCCGCCCAACACAACTACCTCCGGCTGGTCGCATTCTTCTAGTTCGTGTACCACCGCGATTGAGGCCGTGACAACGGTCAGGGATCGTCCTCGCAGGTGGTGGGCCAGTCTAGCGGTGGTTGTCCCCATGTCTAGGACTATTACGCAGTCTTCGGGGATGAGTGCTGCCGCCGCTTTGGCGAGGGCGTCGCGTTCGGTTCCTCCCGATTGGGCGACTTCCTCGAACGTGACCGTATCGGTGTCGAGGCCAGCGCCGCCTCCGCGCACTCGGCGCAGCGCACCGCGGGCGCTGAGTGCGTCTAAGTCCCTTCTGATGGTGGCGGGTGAGACGTCGAGTTGCTCTGCCAAATCGTGTACGGAGACCTCTCCGTCGGCCTGCAGACGCTTCAGGATCGTCGCATGCCGGGTTGTGCTGAGCATGACGGGATCGTACCATGGCGTTCGCAGAAACATTCAAAATGAAGCAGGCGCGATCACGTTGCGTCATGTAGTCTTTGCCGATAAGCATCGGCAAAGGCGTCCAGCAGCGAGGGTACGGCGTTCTTCGCCGTCACCCTCAGATAAGTCAAGAGGTCAGGAGGTTGGCCACAGTGGTTGGAAGCGGCGAGAACTGCGATGTCATGCTGGCCGGGACCGTGTTCCTCGACATCGTCTTCACTGGGGTGCCGCATGCACCCCGGCCGGGAGCGGAGATCTGGACCAGCGGCATGGGATCCTCCCCCGGAGGGATCGCCAACCTGGCGGTGGCTTGCGCGCGCCTGGGTTTGCGCACATCGTTGGCGGCTGTCTTCTCGGACGACGGATACGGCCAATGGTGCTGGGACATCCTCGCTCGGCAAGAGGGAGTGGATCTGACTCACTCGCGGGTGCGGCCTCGGTGGCATTCTCCGGTCACGGTCTCCCTTGTATTCGGTGGGGACCGAGCGATGATCACCCACGAGCATCCTGCTCCCGTCGGTTCGGTTGAGCTGTTGCGGGATGCCGGCGCGGCTCGGGCCGTGGTTGCCTCCTTGGCCCCCACGCCATGCACGCCGTGGTGGACCCCGCTGGTTGATCGCGGCGCGCTGCTGTTCGCGGATGTGGGCTGGGACCCCTCCGATAGGTGGGATCCGGCCGTGTTATCCCAGCTCAATGGCTCTTACTGCTTTACTCCCAACGCGGTTGAGGCCATGTCCTATACGCGTACCGCTTCCGCCGCCGATGCCGCACGCGCCCTCGGCCAGTATGTGCCCCTTGCGGTTGTGACGCGGGGCCGGGAGGGCCTGGCCGCGTTCGATGCGGCCTCAGGCGAATTGGTCGAGATCGAAGGAATGCCCGCTGACGCGATCGATCCGACCGGGGCGGGAGATGTCTTCACGGCGGCCATGGTGACCGCGACTTTGGGGGATTGGCCGCTCCCAGCGCGCCTGAGGTTCGCTACTCTGGCCGCAGCCCTATCCGTCCAACAGTTCGGAGGCGCGCTCGCGGCTCCGGGTTGGGGTGACATAGCCGATTGGTGGCGCGGAGTGAAACTCAAAGCCGCCGATGGCGTCCCCTGGGCGGTGCAGCGGGTAAGAGATTACGCATTCTTGGCCGATGTCTTGCCCACCGGGCGGACGCCGGTTGTTCGCAGAGCTGAGGCAACCATAGCTCGGCTCTCCGATGTCAACGACACCGTGACAGAAAGGACACCATGACATCCACATACTCTCGCCTTTCGCGGATCGCACTGGCTGGGCTGGCGGCGGCGGCCCTCGGCCTGGCGGGCTGCACCCCGGGTTCGGGCGACTCAGTCGATCCATCGAGTTCCGCCGACACATCGAACGGCGATGCGGCGCCGGCAGGCGGCTCCTCGTCCGAGGATCCGGCCGACACTCAGCCCCCGGCCCAGGAGATCAACACGGACGGAGCCTCCATGGGCGATGTCGAGTTGATCCTGTGGGACCAGGAGGTCAGAGAAGGCCAGGCCAGCCAATTCACTACCCTTGTGGAGGAATTCCAGGCCGAGTACCCGAACATCACAATCAACCGCGTAGAGCAGTCCTTTGAAGACTTGGCCACCACGCTGGCCCTGGCTCTAACCGATCCCAATCCGCCGGATATTGTCCAAGCGAACAATGCTCGGAACGACATGGGGGCTTTCGTCGAAGCCGGCCAACTGTTGGACCTCGACCCGTATTCCGAAGCCTACGGCTGGGGCGAACGGTTCCCTGAGACGGTTCTCAAGAACTCTCGGTATTCTTCGGATGGCAAGGTGTTCGGCGAAGGAACTCTGTACGGTCTACCCCAGGTGGGGGAGGTCGTAGGAGTGTTCTATAACAAGACCAAACTTGCCGAACTGGGACTGACCGTACCAGACACGTGGGACGAATTCGTTGCGTCCCTCGACACGGCCAAGGAAAAGGGCGAAACCCCCTTGATGCTGGGAGACGTCGAAGGCTGGCCCGCCGTGCACGTCTTCGGACCCATCCAAGGCGCCTATGTGCCCCCGGAGGAGATCACGCTGCTTGGCATGGGCAATCCGGGAGCGGACTGGACTACGCCGGAGAACATCGAGGCCGCTAAGCAGCTATCCGATTGGGTCGCCGGGGGATACTTCAATGAGGGCTTCCTGGGCGGCGACTACGACGCCGTAGTGGAGGAATTCGCCAACGGAACGGGTGTCTTCCTGATGGCCGGTTCCTGGGTGGGGGCAGTGATCGACGAGGTCATGGGAGACGACGCAGGGTTCTTTGCCCCGCCGCCCGCCACTGCCGGAGCCCCCAAGGCAACTACTGGCGGGACGTCTCTGCCGTTCTCCGTCACTTCAGGTTCGAAGAACCCGGACGCGGCCGCCCTGTTCATCGACTTCATCACGTCCGATCACGCGATGGAGGTTCTAGCCGAGACCGGGAATCTGCCTATCCTGCGTACTGCAGAATTGGCTCCGACCACCGGTGTTTGGGCGGATGTCTACGCCGAGTTCCAGGATGTCTCCGATAACGGCTACCTGTTGCCCTATCTGGATTGGGCGACTCCCACGTTCGGGGATGAGGTGCTCAAGCCGGGCCTGCAGGACTTGATGGCCGGACAAAAGACAGTCGAGAAGTTCTGCGAGGATCTTCAAGTAGACTATGCGACCTTCACTGCCGGTCAATAGACGGGCCGCGGTAGGCGGTTGGAGCGAGGCCGGAAGGCGTCGCTCCAACCGCCTATACCACCCCGCCACCCCATACCTGTTGGTAGCTCCAGCGTTCGTGGTTTACGGGCTGTTTATGCTGTACCCCCTGGGTAAAGCCGTTCATCTCTCGCTTTTCGAGTGGGATGGCATGTCGCTAGGGGTATTCGTTGGACTGCGAAACTACTTGGCGGTGGCAACGGACGGCGCCTTGCGGGCCTCATTCGCTCACGCCGGTGTGCTGATGTTCTTCTACTGCGTGCTACCGCTGGCGATTGGGCTGGTGATCGCCGCTGTTCTAAACCGCGCGAAGGTGCGCGGACTTGGCTTCTTCCGCACGGTGTTCTTCCTTCCACAGGTGATCGCAATGGTGGTGGTTGCTACGGCTTGGGGCGGGATCTACGCCTTCAAGGGGCCGCTCAACACGCTGCTGCGTGCCATCGGATTAGAGGCGCTGGCCTCCGACTGGCTGGGGTCCTACACCCTCGCTTTGCCCGCCATCGGCATGATCGGCACATGGGTGGAAATAGGTTTGGTAACGGTGCTTATGCTGTCGGGCATGGCGAAGATCAGTCCCGATCTCTACGAATCTGCGCGCCTGGACGGGGCAGGAGCCATCAGGGAGTTCTTCGCGGTAACGCTGCCTTCGGTGATCGGGGAGATCGCTGTCGCCCTGACCCTTACCATAGTCGCCGCGCTTAAGACGTTCGACCTTGTCTACATGACGACATCCGGGGGCCCCGGCACGTCGACCACTGTGCCGTCCTACCAGGTCTACTACCAGGCCTTCAAGGTCCACGAAGTCGGCATGGCTGCCGCCATCGGTGTGACCCTGACTGCCTTGATTTTTCTCATCAATGTCGTGGTGAACCGAACAGCTGATCGGATGGCGGCATGATCTCTCGCTTCGAGCGAACTGTCAACTACGCGATCCTCCTGGTTTTCGCTGCGCTTGTACTCATGCCTTTGGCAAGCATCGTAGCCGGAGCGATCGCCGCGCCATCGGCAGGCGCTACTGGAGGGATCCATTTGGAGAACTTTCCTGCCGCATGGACCCAAGCGAGATTCGGCCGCTACATGACCAATTCGTTCTTGGTTACCGGAACCGTCTTAGCGATCTCCGTGGTGGTGTCTACCCTGGCGGGATTCGCTTTGGGAACCATGACCTTCAGGGGCTCCGGGCTGCTCTTCTACCTCTTCCTCCTTGGCATCATGGTGCCGGCCGAAGCCATTGTGATCCCCCTCTTCTTCGACCTGAGGGCACTTGGCCTAACAGACACGCTGCTGGGTGTGGCGCTACCCCAGATCGCTCAATCCACGGCATTTGGGACATATTGGATGCGGACGTACTTCCGTGCCTCAAACCGTTCCATCTCAGAGGCGGCGCGGATAGATGGGGCGGGGACAATACGGACGCTGTGGTCTATCCAGCTGCCCGTGGCGCGCCCCGCTCTTGTGACCCTAGTTGTGTTGCTCTTCATGTGGACATGGAACGAGTTCCTTATTCCGCTGATCATGTCGCCAACGGGCAAAATGCGCACGGTCCCCCTGGGTCTGGCCTTCTTCCAGGGTCAACACACAGTGGATCACACGCTCATGGCGGCCGCAGCCGTCATGGTGGCACTACCGGTGGTGGTTGTCTACCTGTTTCTCCAGCGCCACTTCATCCGTGGAATGCTCGAAGGAGCCGTCCGCGAATAGGTCATTGTCTTCCGGATCGAAGGGGCGTCCGGTGGCGAGTCCAACTAGTCGCTAACCTCCGCTGGGACATCGGTCTTGGATTCGAAGACCACTTGCCATTCCCCGTTGGTGATGACCGGGAAATACGGGGGTCCTCCCCTCGCCAGCGAGGCGTTCCAGCGCTGGCCAACCGCGGTCGCCCCGCCGATCCCAGCCGACCAGCCCTTGATTTGAGACCCGTGCAGGATACCGCTGAACCGCTCGCCAACCGAACCGAATACCTCCACCCTCGGGAAGGCCAGGCTTGTGATATATTGCTGAAGCCCGAAAGAGCCGCCAGCGGCGTATATTGCCGCTTCAATCAGTATTCCCGAGGTTCCCAAACCCCCATACGACTTGGGCCAATTGGCTGGGTCAATACGGCTAGTGGCTTTCACCGGAGGCAGCCACGCGGTACCCGCGGCGTTAGCTGTTACTGTCTGACATACGGGGTTATAAATCATTACGTCCCCCCCGGCGATTAGTCCGATTAGGTCGCTTTGGTGGTCCCTAGTCAGGATTTCGCTTGTGACTATGACGGAACCGTCCGCGCCTAGGGTCAGCTGACCGCCCGTAAACACTCCCTCGACCCACAGGTTGCCGATGCCATCGAACATGTCCTTGCTCGTCATCGCGATTTCTTCGACATAGGACGCACCTGGTGCCGGGTCTGAGCCCGCGTAGGCGACCCCGAGGGGAAGCGGGTCCCTGTCAGTTGTGCGGCCGCCGATCTGCCCGGGTTGGATCTTGACGGGGCTGACTCCCTGAGCGGCGTCGACGAACACCAGACCGTCCGGCGGATAGGAGACGGCTGCGCCAGCCTCGGAACTCAACTCGCCGACACTGCCGCAGTTGCGTAACGCCAAGGCCTCGGCACTAGTTTCCTTGGACCATACCCGCATATAGGTTTCGTACAGAATTATGCGCGTTGGGCCCTGATACAGACAGCCTGTCCCGGCCAAGGCCTCGTTCTTGGGGGCTTCTACGGTAGGTAGTTCCAGAACGCTGCGATACTGGGGCGCCCACTGGGCGTATTGAAAAGCCCCGCCCGCCTCCGCGGGTGCGGCGTCCCCTATAGTGCAGGCCGCCCAGGTCGTGTAATCGTCGGAGGAGGCCGATTGGCAAGCGGTGTTTGCGGTCGTGAACTGTTCTTGAAAGATAGTGCTGCGATCACTGGTGGCCAAAAGGGTGTCGTTGAAATGAACCGGCCCATTGAACACCCCGTCGATGGATCTCTGGCCACACGCCTGAGAGTTCCCAGCGGAATTGACGAAAGTGCGGTCGTGTATGGGGTCCTCCCAGGCGTACCGCAGATTCGGCAGGGATGCGCCGGAAGCCCATCCTGCGCCGCACTCTTCCGAGGTCAATTGATCTGGCCCGTACTTGTCGGTGCGCGCTCCCCAATATAGTGAGTCGTTTGGCTTGATCAACTCGTAATCGACAATGTAGGCCCACATAGAGGGGTTCTCTCTAGTGAGGCGGGCTTGAACTGTCCGGTAGACGTCCCCGGACTTGCCAGTGGCGGTGATTTCAAGGCTTGCGTTCAAGGGTGCGACGTAGGTTATAGCGTAGTGATACTCTTCATCGGCGGTGGCAGTGGGCTGGAAACTCGCGTCCATTGTGGGATCCCACCCGCAGACGCTAGCGAAGACGTCCCCCTCCGCCACTGGTCCACCGGTGGCGAGCTTCTTGCAGTAGCTCTCGGGCTCGTCCTTGGTGTCCTGAACGTGGGTGAGATACTCTGGGTCTATTCGCAATTCAGTTAGGAGATCGTCTAGGCCGGATGCGGCCGCGGATAAGGCCCTGTCTGCGTCTTGCGCGTAGCGGGAATTCTTGGTGGAGGCGGTGACAAAGCTTAGTGAAATCATGACAATGATCAGTAGGAACGAGAGCGTTCCCAGGACGGTGACCAAAGCAAAGCCATCATCGCGCCGGCGCAGCCGAAAAGATTGTTTCAGTATCATAGTCGTTTCCACCCTCTAACGGCGTGGCGTCTGTAGGAAGTTACGCAGACATCGGAATTTGGGCGGTCGGGGTCACCGCATATCGTGGCCTTGAACCCGACCCCGGTCACGTGATTAAGGTCCCACGGGTAGACAAATGCGGACGGCTGGGAACTCCCTTGGATATAGTACGTAAAGAGACTCGGGGAGGCTTTCACGTTCCTTGCCACGTCGGATTCGTGAAAGAGGTAATCGGGGCATGTAGTTAGATAGGGTTGGCAGAACGATGCATTGCCGTCCGCGTCGATTATCGGATCCTGAACGCATCGCCGGAGTGTGCCCGCGACCGCCGGCTTGGACGATGGCCTGCCGAAACATTGCCCGCTCAGAACTAGGGAGACCCGGACGACAGGGCCCAGATCGTCGGAGCCCTCCACCGGGAGGGCGGTGAAGAACCAGACTTCGTTCGCGGTTGCGGTCGTAAAGGTACCTAGTGTGAGGCTTTCATTGAGCGACTGTCCGGCGTGAGAGAGCGCATCGCCCAACCAGACGCTGGTCTGCTGGGCGGTGTCGATCCGGCTTTGGCGTGCCCTATTGATTGCATCGTGTTTGGTTATCGATATGGTAATTATGACAACCAGCATTAGCAGTCCAGTGCTCATCGCTATTACGACCAGGAGTTCGACAAGGGACAGGCCGCGGTCCTTGGCCCGGGTGGGGCGGTTCAGGTACTTGCCGATCATGGGATCACCACATCTATGGTTTGATTCTCGCCGGGCGCTACAGTGATTGAGTTTGGCAAGCAGGGCGTTGGCTGAGTCTCAACGCTGTACGTAGTTGGGTAGACCGCGTCGAAGTTTGCGACTCCGCCCACCACCGTGGCCGTGACGGGGCCAGCGGTGCCGCCGAGGGGAGTCAGGGTGACAGAATCGGCCGTGCCGCCGCCCCCCAGGGTGACGTTGGCGGTGACTGAGGCGGCTTGGTCGTAGTTCTCAAACCGTATGGTGCGCACCTGTTGGGGTTGAACGGAGTATTCCGTCTTGGTCTCGGTGACTTCGCTGGAGAGGTTCACGTAGGCTTGGCCGCCGGTATTCCCAAGTATTGTGACTACGTAGTCGCCCCCGGTGGTTGGCGGCTTGACCACGAAGAGCACGCATCCCATGGAATCGGTTCTCTCGACGGCGCCTGCTACGCCGGGGCCGCTGACTTGGACTTCGATTTGAGAACGGGGCTCGACGGTCGGTTGGG